>DATHBC010000309.1:0-3895 GCA_035296345.1 Pyrinomonadaceae bacterium
AGCTTGTGGACGCCTTTGCGCGATTGTTTTTTGTGCGAAAAGATAACTTCGTGCATCGGGTCGCCCGCGAAAGGCTTGTCGAAATCTTCCTGCAAAAAGTGCGAAAGATAACGCGCGTTTAAAACAGCCGTTTCGGTTGCTTCCTTCAAACCGTCCCTGCCGTGCGTGTAAATGTAGGAAAGCGCGCGAATCATCATTCCGAAATTTCCGTAAAACGCCTTGACGCGCCCGATTGATTCGGGACGATTAAAGTCTAATTTGAAGCTTTCGCCGTCTTTCACGATGCGCGGCGTCGGCAGAAACGGTTCCAGCTCCGCCGTGCAGCAGCAAGGTCCGCAGCCCGGACCGCCGCCGCCGTGCGGCGTCGAAAATGTTTTGTGCAGGTTCAGGTGAATCACGTCGACGCCCATATCGCCGGGACGCGCGACGCCGACAAGGGCGTTCATATTCGCGCCGTCCATGTAAACCAAGCCGCCAGCCGCGTGAATAATGTCGCAGATTTCGCGAATGTTCGTTTCGAAAATTCCGACCGTGCTCGGATTCGTCAGCATCAATCCGGCGACGCCGCCCTGCTCGCAAAGCTCGCGCAGATGATGCAAATCGGTCAAGCCTTCGCCGGTCGATTTGACGGTTTTGACCGTAAATCCGGCGAGCGCGGCTGAAGCGGGGTTAGTGCCGTGCGCGGAATCGGGAATCAGCATCACGCGGCGATTTCTCGATTCTGCGCCGTCGCGCCGGTCCAGAAAGGCGCGAATCAGCATCACGCCCGTCATTTCGCCGTGCGCTCCGGCGGCGGGCTGGAGCGATACGCCCGCTAATCCCGTAATTTCCGCCAAATCTTCCTGCAATCGGTAAATCAATTCGAGCGCGCCCTGCGCTTCGGCTTCCGGCGCGAGCGGGTGCAGGTTCGTAAATCCGCCGATGCGCGCGACTTTTTCGTTCAGCCGCGAGTTGTATTTCATCGTGCACGAACCGAGCGGATACATGCCCAAATCAATCGAGTAATTCCACGTCGAGATGCGCGTGAAATGGCGAATCACGTCGACTTCCGAAACTTCCGGCACGCCTTCCAAATCGTCCTCGCGACGCAATTCGGCGGGCAGAATCTCGTCCAGATTCGTTTCCTCGACATCCAGTTTCGGCAAACGATAGCCGACGCGCCCGCCCTGCGAACGCTCGAAAATCAACGATTCGTTTTGTGTCGGATGCTGTGTAACTTTTTTAATGCTCATAAATTTAAATTGCTTGCTGAAAAACCCCAAAAATGCCGTTATATGAATGTTTCAATATAAAAGTGTCAAAATTATTAAAGCTGTTTCCAAAAATCCTCGCCATTTTTTGTTTTATCTTTTTTATATCCTTATTATTTTTCAACGGAAGAATAAAACTTATAGTATTATTTCTAATCTGCTCATATTTTGCTGAATTTAGTAAATTGCCATCCGGCGCTGCTTCAATCATAATGCGAAAACGTGTTGAAATCGGGTAATTCTCAATCTGACGAGTTTTACTAAAATCACCTTGTTTCGGCGTAAACACTTCCATAAGTTTTTCTATCTCGCCACTTAACTCAAATCTATTGCGTTCTAAAACTTCTTCGAGAACCTTAACAAATGATTTGGCAATTAAGTCATCTACATTATTTACTTCAAAGAAACTGCCGTGAATCAAAACCACTTTGCAATTTGCCTGACTTTTTCCGCGTATCAAATAATAAACTTGACGAATAGGTAAATCTTCTAAATCCTCTCCGACGCTTAACATCTGTTTGTGAGCATCAGATTCGAGGGTAATAATATTTTTCAGTTCTTTTTCACCTGTCGGGAAAGTTGAGTTAAACGAAGCGATAGTAAAAGTTTTACTATCTTTAACCTCAACTAATTCGCCTCCTTCAAAAAGTTTATCATCTTTGCAAATTTTAATTCCTAAATCAGGAAACTTTCCTTTACGTCTAAATGACAGCAAATTAG
Source organism: Pyrinomonadaceae bacterium (assembly GCA_035296345.1). Classification (GTDB taxonomy): domain Bacteria; phylum Acidobacteriota; class Blastocatellia; order Pyrinomonadales; family Pyrinomonadaceae; genus JALZHR01. Next base: position 1,971 of record DATHBC010000309.1, read on the forward strand.
TATCGAACGGAAAATTCTCAAGTTTATCGGAAGCTTCGAGCAAGTTTTTATTTTCAACTAAATGTTTGAAAAAATGATAAATCGAAGAACTCATAGATTAAACAGCGACGCGGTTTGATTGATTTTCGGAATGCTTTCAAAATCTATTTCGCCCCAAATCTCATTCAGATTTTCCGTGCAGAGATAATCTTTGTAAAATCTCCTCACATTGTCTGCTGCGCCTCTTTCTCTCAGACGAGCTTCTATTTTCCCGGCGTTAATTTTATCAATTTCGAGACTGATTGAATTTCTATTTAATTGTTTGGCAACGGTTGCCGTCGTCCCCGTTCCGGCGAAAGGGTCGAGAATCGTATCGCCGGTTTTGCTGGAAGTTAAAATTATTCTTAAAAGCAACGCAATCGGCGACTGCTGTTTGTGAAAACGCTCGCCTTTATCATTTCTAATTGCTTCATCGCCGGCGAAATAGCCGCTTGTCAATTCTCGAATATCGTCCCAGACATCAGTTAGAAACATTCCGTTTTCGCGTTCGTATTTGTGATGTTTCAAAAGCGGCGGGTTAATTCGCAAACGATTGAAAACTCTCGGACGTTTTCCTTTTGTTGCAAAAGCGATTATCTGAAATGATTTACCGTAACGCAGGGCGGAAGGAACGGCAGAAGTCATTTTCTTCCAAACGATTAAGTTCTGGAATTCCCAGCCGGTTTCGCGCAGAATACGAAGCACCTGCTCGGTGTTTTTCTCGCGCTGCATAAAATAAACCGCGCCGCCGTCACTAGAAAGCTGGAAAATTCGCGAACAAATCTTCCGCATCATTTCCCAATATTCATCGGCAGGCAAATCATCACCGCAGGAAGCATAATCCTTTTGCTGATTAAACGGCGGGTCGAGAAAAGTTAAAGCAATCGGAGCTTTTAATGAAGATAAAACTTTCAAGCAATCAGCATTGATAACTTGATGAATAGTTTCGTCTTTACCATTTAATAAACTCATTAAATCTTACTTTATACTCGACTGAAAAACTTCAAAATCATCGGTGCGGCTCAGGCTTCGCATCACGTCGGCAAGCTCCTGCGGCGGCGCGATGAGCTTTCGTTTGGCGAAATCAATCCAGCCGCCGGTCGTCGTCAGCCGCGCCGAAAGCCTGCCGTCCTGCGCGCGAAAAAACTCGTTGCGGATTTTAAATCTCGAAGCGTCTTTACTAAGACCCGCGCCCTGAAACGTGATTCTGACTTTTTCGAGCATATACAATTCCTTGAAATACTCGATTTCGTCTTTCAACACGACCGGACCGAAGCCGAGCCGCTGAAACTCCTTTACGGGAAAACCGTTTTCGGCGAAATAAAACATGCGCACGTCGACCGCCAAATCCAGAAACGAGGTGTTTGCCAGATGCCCGTTAAAATCGACGTTTCCCCAGCCGACGTGAAATGTTTTTTCAAAGACTTCGTTCATCGAATTTCCGCAGAATTTTCAAGTCAACTCCCGATTGCAAAAACGGCAGACAAACTCTTCGAACGGAATCACCCCGGCGCAAAACGGGCATCTTTTATGACTCCGTTTTCTATTCCTAAAAGCGTTTACAATCCATATAAATATCCCGATAAACACAAAAACGACAAGGAGAAAAATCGCGAAAAAGAGCATTGCCGATTTTCCCATTCCATAGTCGTCCATCTGAAGCGTCTATGAAATATTTTTCAGTCCTTCGATCAGATTGTCAATCTGCTCTTTCGTGTTCGTCTCCGTCACGCAGACGAGAAAATCGTTCGGGTTTTCCGCGTAATAACGCGACAAAGCCAAGCCGCCGATAATCTCTTTTTCCGTGCGCAGGTTTTCTAAGATTTCGCCGGCGTCACGCGGCGCGCGAACGATGAACTCGTTGAAGGTCGGCGACGAAAAGGGAAGCGAAAAGCCTTCGATTTCCG
>DATHBC010000310.1:0-3326 GCA_035296345.1 Pyrinomonadaceae bacterium
GTGGCAATCAACAAACACGCCAAAACGATTAAAAGTCTGCCGCGAAATGTGTTGAAAAAATTCATTGTCTTGTCCCTTGCCTGTTGTCAACAACCGGTTGTTTTGCCTTTTTACTTTTTATTTTGTCGAATTTTCCTTGCCGTTCCCGCAACTGGAATGTTATAGTCTTTTTGGCTTAGAGCAAACACTTTTCGAGCGCCGAATCCACGGATTGCTCATTCTTTGCTTTAACTCTCCTCAAAACACCCAAACAAATTCAAAAAACCAGGAAGAGGTAAAGACGATGTTTTTTTCCGCTGAAAAGTTGTATTTTAACCGTGTCTTCGGATTGTTTTTAATTTTATTTCTCGTCGCCCTTGCCGCCGGCGTGCAGGCGCAGGCGAGAAGGTTCGCGCCCAAACAGGATAAAAACAAAGTCGAAAAACAGGACAGAAATCAAGATAAAAATTCAAAGAAAACGACCGGCAACAGCAAAGCCGAACTCGCCCGCGAAGCCGAAAATAGAAAACAGGCGAAAGAGCGCGAGCGCGCCGCCGAGAGTCGCCGCGATGAAGCGCGGGCGGCGGAACTGGCGCGCCGGCAAGCCCTTCTGGAAGAACGCCGTCGCCGCGAGCAAGCCGCCCGCGAAGCCGAGGCGCGCCGCCGCGCCCTCGAGCGCGGTCTGAAAACCGAAACTCAGGAAAACATCGGCAACGACGAGACGGAAGGCGAAGATTTGGAAGTGCGCCGCGCCGCCGTCAACGCGCTCGGCGGTCACGCCGGAACGGTCGTCGTTTTAGAGCCGCAGACCGGAAAAGTCCTGTCCATCGTCAACCAGGAATGGGCGATTCGCCGGGGCTTTAAACCGTGTTCGACCATTAAGCTGGTGACGGGCGTCGCGGGCTTAAACGAAAAAGTGATTGCTTCGACCGGCGAGATTCGCACGCGCTCGTTTCCGATGGATTTGACGGACGCGCTGGCTTTTTCCAACAACAGTTATTTTCAGCGAGCCGGCGTCACGGGCATCGGCAATGAGAAAATGATTTCCTACGCCCGCGCGCTCGGTTTGGGCGAGCAGACCGGCATCAACGCCAGAGGAGAAAACGCCGGGCGGCTGCCTTTCGGCAACAGCAACCCGCGCATTTATTCGCACGGCGACGATTTTGAGGTCACGCCCTTGCAGCTCGCCGTGATGGTTTCGGCGATTTCCAACGGCGGCAAGCTCGTCGTTCCGCAGATTCCGCGCACGAAAATCGAAAAAGCGAATTTTCGCGGGCTGATGCGCCGCCAAATCAACTTTTCCGCGCAGAATCTGCAAGCGGTTCTGCCCGGAATGATTGGCGCGGTCACATACGGCACGGCGCGGCGTTCGAACGGCGCGGAATTGAACGTCGCCGGAAAAACCGGCTCGTGTATCGGGCAAGGCTCGTGGGTCGGGCTTTTCGCCTCGGTCGCGCCCGCCGTCAATCCGCAAATCGCCGTCGTCGTCATCACGCGCGGTCAGGGCGAGCGCGGCAAATACGCTTCGGCAATCGCCGGAAAAATTTATCAGGCGATAAGCTATCGCTTCGGCAGCCGGCAACGCGACTTAATCGCCCGCAACGCGCCGCTCGAAATGATTAAGCCGCAGCCGAAAATCAACGCGCGGTCTTCCGCTCTGCTCGACGACGAGGAAGGCGAAGATTCCGACGAAGGCGACACGAGCGGCGTCAAGGTCAAAAAGGAAGAAACCCGAGTCGCTCAACAGCAGCGGCAGACCTCGACGACGCCCGTCAGGCAGAAACCCGAGCTAAAGCAAGCCGACAGAAGCACCTTCACGCCCGTCGTCATTGAATACAAACGCGACGGCGCGGAAGTGCCCGACAATTCTCTGCCGACGCGCCCGCGCATCGTGAAAACGAACAAGTAAGCGCGAAAAGCAAAAAAGTGAAAAAGTGAAAAAGTGAAAAAGCCGGTTGAGCAAGTCAGCAAAACTTTTTCACTTTTTCGCCTTTTCACTTTTTTGCTTTTTTGCTTGACACATATAATTAGTTTGCGTGATTATTTTGTTTTTCGCGCCTAAACAGTTATTCTTTATAAAAGAATATCGGAAATTGCGCTCCGTTTTGCCCGACAATACTTGCAACGTTTTTTTCGGGTCGAACATCTGAGATTACGCAACCCGAAACTCCCGCGAAAAGAGTTTGGAAGTTTTACAGAGACGGACAAGGTTTGGAGGATTAAATCAAATGAAAACGACATTTAAATTTTTTGCGCTGGCAATCGTGCTGACGGCTTTCGGCGCTTTTGCACCGGCTTTCGGTCAGGCGGCGTCGCAGGAAGAATGCGAAGCCTTCTATAAAAAATATTTGGACAATTATAAAGGACCGGAAATCGCAAAGAGAAAAATGGCGGTCGAAGGCGGCAGACAATATATTGCCAAATGCGCAGCCCTCGACGGCAGCGCCGAAATCATCAAGTATTTAAACGAGAAACTTCCGGCAATCGAGAAAAAAATTGATTTTGAAGAAACCGCCGCGGCTTTTAATGACGCTATCAAAGACGCGAAGAACGTCAACGCCGACGTAGCTTTCACGAGCGGCAAACGGCTTCTGAACAATCACGACCCGAATATGATCGACGTGATGCTCGTGCTGGCGTCGATTGGTTTCGACAAAGCCGTCGCTAAACCGCCGGTCGATACGTACAACGGCGATGCGGTTAATTTCGCCAAACAGGCGATTCAGAAAATCGAAGGCGGAACGACTTCGCAGCAATACGGCGCGTACGGTTTTACCTACAAAACCAAAGATAACGCGCTGGCGTGGATGAACTACACGGTCGGTTATATCAACTATTTCAGACAGAACAACAAGAAAGACGGACTTTCTTATCTTTACAACGCGACCAAGTACAATACCGGGGCGAAAGATAACCCGAGAAACCTGCCGGTCATCTATCAGACAATCGGCGATTTTTACAAAGACGAATACAACCGTCTGGACGACGAGCGCGTTAAATTAGCCAAAGAAGCCGAGGGTAAAACGCCGGAAGAAGCCAAAGCGATAGCCGACAGGGTGAAAGGAATGCTTCTGCTGCAAAAAGGCTACGCCGAGCGGATGATCGACGCTTACGGTCGCGCGCGCGCGCTGGCTACGACGGACAAAGCTTATCAGGAGGCTCTTTACGGCAACCTGAAAGTTCTCTACGGATTCCGTTTTGACGGCAGCAACGCCGCCGGTCTGGATTCTTATATTTCGGGATTGGTAACCAAACCGATGCCCGACCCGATGAGCGCGGTCACGCCCGTACCCGATACGACGCCCGCGACGACGACAACAACTGCGACGCCGACGACCAGCAGCACG
>DATHBC010000311.1:0-2033 GCA_035296345.1 Pyrinomonadaceae bacterium
TTAACCGTTTCGGAAAGCTTTCCGGAGTTGGAAAAAATCGGCGAAATCGGCGCGATTATTCATTCGGCTGGCTTGGCGCATCAATTCGGAGAAACGAGCGCGGAAAAATTTTTGCAGGTCAACGCGGAAGGCACGCGGAAGGCGGCGAACCTGGCGGTCAGGCTGAAAGCCGAAAAATTTATACTGATCAGCTCGGTGGCGGTTTATGGCGAAGCATTGGAAGGGAAATCGCCGGGCGACGGTTTCGAAGAGAATTTACAATGCCAGCCAATCGGGTTTTACGCCGAGAGCAAACTGGAAGCGGAACGAATCGCGGCTGAAATTTGCGGGAAAAGCCGGATTGATTTGACGATTTTGCGCCCGTCCACAATTATAGGCGAGGGCGACAGGGGAAATTTGGCGCGTTTAATCGAAGCCGTCGACCGGAGGCGTTTTGTATGGATCGGCGGCGGGAAAAACTCGAAAAGTCTGGTTTACAAAACGGACGTCGCGCGCGCCTGCCTGCATTTTCTGGGTGACTCGGGGAAAACTAAAAAAGATAAGCCCGAGGTTTACAACGTGACCGCCGCGCCCGTCCCGATGCGCGAGATTGTCCGCCAGATAGAAAAGGTTCTGGGCAGGAGCGTTCCGCCGCTTCGGCTGCCGGGAAGGCTTCTGCAAAAAAGTCTGAATATAATCGGAAGAGCGAGCCGGGTAAAAAAGCTTTTGCGAATCGCCGGAACGCTCGATAAATGGCTTTCGGACGATGTTTTTTCGGGCGAAAAAATCCATCTGGAGACCGGCTTTCAAACGAGAGTCAATCCAATCGAAGGCATCAGGCGCGAAACTGTGCACTACCGTAGAAACCAGAAATGACGCAGATTATTTTTATTGTCTCAGCTTTTATTCTGACCTATTCGGGCGTGCGCATTTTCAGGCATTGGAGTCTGCGGCGCAAGATTCTCGACGTTCCAAACGAAAGAAGCTCGCACACGGTGCCGACGCCGCGCGGCGGGGGACTCGTTATTGTTCTGGTTTGTCTTTTGTTTTATACGGTTTACGGCTTTTTTATCGCCCGCAGCTTTTCTTTCGGATATTTTGCCGGCGCGGTCTTGATTGCGGTCGTCAGTTGGTTTGACGATTTAAAATCGGTTCCCTGGGCTTTGCGTTTTCTAATTCATGCCGTCGGCGCGGCGCTGGCAATTTTCGCCCTCGGTTACTGGGAGAAAATTTATCTTCCCATTGCCGGTGAAATCAATTTAGGATTAATCGGAACGACCGTCACTTTTCTCTGGATAGTCTGGCTGACCAATGCCTACAACTTTATGGACGGCATTGACGGCATCGCCGGAACGCAGGGATGGACGGCGGGAATCGGCTGGCTGCTCACGGGTCTTTTATTCGAATTGGAAACGACCGCTCTTTTGGGCGGCGTGCTGGCTGCGTCCTGTCTCGGATTTTTAAAGCACAACTGGCAGCCCGCGAAAATATTTATGGGCGACGTCGGCAGCGCGTTTCTGGGGTTTACGTTTGCGGTCATTCCGCTGTTTGCGGCAAATGAAATACAGAGCAGCGGCGGGGGCGGGGGCGCACGTCAATACCAGTTTGCCCCGGCGGCGATTTTGCTGGTCTGGCTGTTTGTTTTCGACACTTTATACACATTTTTCCGCAGACTTCTGCGCGGCGAAAAATTCTGGCAGGCGCATCGCTCGCACCTGTATCAGCGGCTGGTTATTTCCGGTTATTCGCACGAGTTTGTCACGATTCTCTACGGAGCTTTATCGTTTATAACTCTTTCCGCGGTTTTATATTGGCTCGCAGGCGAAAATACGCCGGAGGCTTTGCCGCCGTTTCTGGTTTTCGGAATCGGCGCGGGCATAATAGTTTTGTGTTACAGCCGGGAGAACGGTTGACGTAAACCGAATAAAATGTTAGTTTAACGATAATTAGAAACAGCCAATGGGAAGAGCGAAGAATTTTTTCGTCAATTCAGAGAAAAAGGCGTCGATTACAAACCGGGATTGGCAAAAAAATGCTGAACACGACGTTTACAT
>DATHBC010000312.1:0-2699 GCA_035296345.1 Pyrinomonadaceae bacterium
AAATACCCAACTGTAATGATTTAAACCGCCGAGCGAGGCGATAACGGTCGGCATCGCCGTGCCGACCACGGTCGCTTCCAGCGCGGCGAGAAACATTCCGGTCATGACGCCGAGCGTGACCGCCCAGCGGCGGCGCGACGACATTTCCAGCGTCGGCTTTTCCTGAGCGTGCCGCCCGGCGAAACTTTTGGCTTCCGAAACTTCTTCCATTTTCCTCGTCGAAACTTATTTCCTGCTTCTACTTTACTGAAAAATCCCCGGTATAAAAAGTTAGCCCGAAAACCGAAAAATTTCCGTCCGCCGGCGCGCCGAAAACGCAAATCTAGCGGCTTGTGTTAAAATCGAAGCCTGTAACACGGAGGAAAAATGACCGAAGAAAAAGATGAAATTCTTCATCAGCAGGAAGAAGCAGAAAATTTAACGACGGAGAATTTAAAAGGCGCGGGACAACGAATCCTCGGTAATCTCGAAATGATAGGCGGCATCATCACCGGCGACCCTTTCACGACTGCCGAAGGCGAATTTAACGACGATGTCGGAAAAGTCCATCAGGACAGCGCGCGAGCTTTGACCGCGATTGAAGAACGCGAGGAAAAAGAGTGAATCAACGGAAAACGGAAAATGGATAATGGAAAATAAAAACGGGAAACGCGCCAGCCGGCAGATAAATTTTTGCCTTCTACAGTCTTCCATTTTCCATTTTCCGTTTTCCGTTTTCCGTTAAATACGTTATGGAGCCTTTAGCCAGCAGAATCAGACCTCGCAATCTCGACGAATTTGTCGGGCAGAAACATTTGGTCGGCGAGGGCAAACCGCTGCGCATCGCCATCGGGCAGGGTCACGTTTTTTCGTTTATTCTCTGGGGCACGCCCGGAACGGGGAAAACGACGCTGGCGCGGATGTACGCCAACGCTATCAAAGCCGATTTTTACGAGCTTTCCGCCGTTTCCGCCGGTAAAGACGATATTCGCAAAATTATCGCGAAACCGCGCGAGGAAGAAAATCGACCGCGCGTTTTATTTCTGGACGAGATACATCGCTTCAACAAAGCCCAGCAGGATTTTCTGCTGCCGTTTGTCGAATCGGGCGAGCTGGTTTTAATCGGCGCGACGACGGAAAATCCGAGCTTTGAAGTTATCCCGGCGCTGCTTTCCAGACTGCGCGTTTTCGTGCTCGAAGAATTGACCGACGCGGACATGGCGGAAATCATCGACCGCACGGGTTACGAGCTGGAGCAGGACGCGAAAGACTGGCTCGTGGCGATGGCGAACGGCGACGCGCGCCAGGCTATCACGATGATTGAAAATACGGCGCGTTTTTACGAAAAAATCACGGTCGAGACTTTAAAAGACACTTTGCAGGCGAAATTCCTGCGCTACGACAAAAAAGGCGAGGAGCATTACAACGTCATCAGCGCCTTTATCAAGTCGATGCGCGCCTCGCAGCCCGACGCGGCGATATATTATCTGGCGCGGATGATTGACGCGGGCGAAGACCCGAAATTTATCGCGCGCCGCATGGTCATTTTCGCTTCCGAAGACATCGGTCTGGCGCAGCCGACCGCGCTGGTCGTCGCCAACGCCGTTTTTCGCGCGGTCGAGACGGTCGGTTTGCCCGAAGCCGGAATCAATCTCGCTCACGGCGTCGCCTATTTATCAAACTGCCCGAAAGATAAAAGCGCGTATGAAGGTTATATGGAAGCGCTCGAAGACGCCGCCAAATACGGCAATCTGCCCGTGCCTCTAAAGCTTCGCAACGCACCGACCAAACTGATGAAACGGCTCGATTACGGCAAAGGCTACGAGAAATACACCAAAGAAGATTTACTGCCCGCCAAGCTGAAAGGCAGAAAATATCTCAAAACCAAAAAAGACTGATTTATAATTTTTGAGACAACAAGTATAATTCATTGATAACACGCTGAAATTTACGTATTCTCAACGGCAGCCGCGTTGATAAATAGTCGGGCGTTTTGTGATTTACCGAATGTTCTCCGTTTAATACACTAATTTTCAAACTTTTCCGCTTTACTCAAGCTCTAAATGTCATATTTTCTGCGCCTGGATTGAAAGGCTTTTGAAGGAGAAGTCAGTGATTAATTTTTGCCGCTCCGGTTTATCGAGTCTTTTTTTATTGTTTATTTTTTTATTCGTGTTTGGCGAAAGATACGCTTTTGCCGCGCCGGGAAATCCCTGCGGCGGCATCGGCGGCGCGATCAGAATGCAGGACACGACGATTCCGCAGCGCGGCGGCGGCACGCTGAACGCTAAGATTTTTGCGCCCGACGCGTCGCGGCAAACCGCCCCGTGCCCGGCGATTTCAATGCTGCCCGGCGGCGGAGCGGAAATTTCGAGCGTCGAGTGGGCGGCGCAGCGTCTCGCGGCAAACGGTTACGTTGTTATCATTACCAAGCCGCAGTCCGGCGCAAGTCTCAATGATTACAACGCGGCGGCAATCAGCGGCATTGATTTTCTGCTTTCAAATGCAAATCCGTATTTCGGCAGCACCGATACGGATGCCGTCGGCGCGGCGGGCTGGTCTTTGGGCGGGAGAGTATTGACGCGGACGCAAGAGGAAGACGCGCGCCTCTCGGCAATTGTCGTCTGGGATAATTTAGCGTCAAGCGAAGCCGGAGATTTAGGCTCGCCGCAATGCACGAATCAGCCGACAACTTTAAGAACGCCGCGTGTTCCTGCGCT
>DATHBC010000313.1:0-15852 GCA_035296345.1 Pyrinomonadaceae bacterium
GTCGGATTCGACGTAGCGGCTGCCGTCCACGCGCACTTTTACGTTCGCCTGCGGCTGGTCGATGCCGGCGTCGAACTTTCCGTCGAGGTTTATGTCCTGGTAGACGCGCCCGGAAAACGAGCCGTAAGAATTTATCTCGGAAACCGGCGCGCCCGAAACGATTTCCGCCGCGCGTTTTTTGAAAAGCGCGCCGCGCACGCTGACGAGCAAAACCGGCGTGCCGCGCGCTTGCAGGTAACTGATTTGAAGCAGGTTTTGACGCGGCAGGCGCACGCTGGCGCTCACTCGTTCGGATGCGGCAAAGGGCGAGCCGCCGCTGCGCGTGTAGCCGAAACCCGCGCTTAAATTTAAACGATTATTGAGGAAATTCGAGCCTTGCCAGTCGATAAGCCCGCCGAGGCTTCCGCCGCTGCCGAGCGATTGGCTGACTTCAAAAGCGTGCGCGTCGTTCAGGCGAAAATTCGCCCCGAGCTGTCCATTTAATAAAGCCGCGCCGAGGGTTTTTACCCGCGTCGCGTTGGCGAAAAGACGCCAGCGCGAAAAATCCCTGGAGGCGTTGAGAAGCGTAAACGAAGCGCGCCGGATTTGCGGCGTCGAGCTTTCGGTGTGAGAGAAAAAGATTTTGGGCAAAACGCCCGGCGTCAGATTCAGCGTCGTCGTGACGAACCGGTCGCGGAGCGCCGCGCCGTCGCCTGTAATCAGCAGCGTGCCGTCGTTCGGACGAGCGGACTCGCTTCCGCTGATTGAAGCCGCGAGCCATTTTTTCGGCTGCCACGAAATGCCGCCCGCCGCCAGCCTGACCGGCTCGCGCTGTCCAGCCTGCGGGCTGAAAAAGTTTTTTCCGATAAAGGCGAAGCGTCCCTGAACGGTCAGATTTTCGAGAATCCGGAACGACGCGGAAAAATCGGTCGCCGCGCCGAAGCCTTCGACTCGCACAGTATCGCTGCCGCCGCCGCGCAAACCGGAAAAATTTCCGACTGCGGCATCCGCTTGCAGGAGCAGGCGACCCGTCACGTATTGCGCGCCGCCGGTCAGAATCTCGCCGCTTCTCGACGGCGACGAAAACCGCATCGCGCCGGACGAAAACGTGAAACGGCTCGCGCTTTTTCTCGCCTGGTTGACGGAAGAATCGTAGGTCGCCGATGCGCCGAAGATATTCGTGTCGTATTGCAGCCGATTGTGTTTCGCAACCGGCGATTCGATGCCGCCGGGCTGAAGCGCGAAAGGGAAAAACGCTCCCGAATTCGAGCGCCCGCCGAAAGCCATCACCCGAAAGTCGCCGAACGGGATTTGCGCCAGAGCGCCGCGCACCGTCGCCGACATAAACTGCAAATCCGTGCCGCTGCCGAATTCTCCCGCGATGAATTTCTGCCCGCCCGCGCGTTCAAAGATAAACGTGCCGTTGCGGAAATTCAGCAGCTTTGTCCCGCCGCCGCCGCTCAGATTGGTTAAAAGCGTAAAGCGACCGTCGGCGAATCGACCCGCGGCGGATAAAATCAGGTTTTGATTGAACGAGGAAGCGTAGCGGTTAAAACTGTATTCGTATTCAGCCCGATACAGCTCGAAAACGGAACGCCGCGCCGCGCCGGTTCTGACGGTTTCCGGCGCGACTTCGCCGCCGCGCGTGACGAAGATTGTTTCCTGCTCCTGGTCGAGACGAATCGAAACGCCCAGAAGCCCGGAAACTATCTCGACCGGCAGCATCAATTCGGACGCGTTCGGCGGAAAGATGATTTCCGAAGAATTTGAAACGACCAGCACGATTGAGCCGTTTTCGCGAATCCGGTTAAACTCGGCGTCGAATTCAGCCTCGATTCCGGTTTGCCGCCGAACTTTGACGACGCGGGAATTCGCCTCGACGTTAAAAACGTCGCCGAGCGCGTTTGCGATGCTCGCGACGGGCAGAAAAAATCGCCCGTTTCGCTGTTGAGGCGAGCTGTTGACGCCGGTCAAAGCCCGCCCGTTAACGACGATAACCGGAATCTGCGCCGCCGGTTCCGAATTGTTCGCGCCGACGGCGTTTGCGGTCGGCGCGGCATACGATTCGAGGTTCGCCGCCGCGACGGCTAACGACAATAACAGGCAAATCGAAATCTCGCGCCGTTTAAGGCGACGCGAAATCAATCGGTGAAACGCGGAAAATTCGCCGGAAAGCCGAGAACTAAATTTTGATTTTATGCTGAACAAGCGCGTCGTTTAAAAATGGGAATTGATGCCGTGCGAAAAATGTCCGGGCTTTGTGAGATATTGTCCGGGTTTAATTCGCGGGCTTATTGGAAGCGAGATTGACCCGGTCTCTGCCTGTGTCTTTTACCGTCAAATCCGTGACGCCTTCGACGGGGCGGCTCCCGTCCTGAAAATCGACCCTGTATTTGACCGTGTAAACGCCCGGCGGCAGTTCTTTTTCGAGCAGCGTCGCCTGGCTGAGAACGGAATTGCCGAGCACGGGAAGCGCTTCGATTTCAGAGAGTTCCGCCGCCGGATTGCCTTTGGAATCGAGAATTTTAAGCGAAGCGGTCGGGCGCAGAGCGCTGTTGCCCTCGTTTTTGAGTGTCGGCGTGACGAGGATGCCTTTCGGAGAAATTTCCGCCCGCAGGTTTTCCAGCGAGCCGCGCCGCGAGAGCTTTCCGACCTTGACGTAGAAAATAGAAGCCATTCGATAGCGGACGACAACCTGACGCTCGTTCCGGTTTAATTTAATGCTGTCCGGTCTTTCTTCGACAATCAACGCCGCCAAGTGGTCGCCCGGCGCGGCGTCCGGCGGAACGGAAATCGTCACGCGGATTGAATGAACGCTGCCGGGCGAGACGGTTGTTTCCGCAGGGCTGTAAATGACCCAGCGACTCGCGGAACCGGGCTGCGTGCCCGCCTTGTAAAACTCGACGCGCCCGTCCGGCGTGATGCTCCAATCGTTGAGGCTCGCCACTATTCTGGCGGGTTTCGCCGCGCCGCCAGCCGCCGAACGGTAGTCGAGATTGACGACGAACGTGGTTTCCGTTCCCGGCTGCATTTCCATCTCGACGCGCGCGGGCGCCATCGCAATGCCGCTGCTGCTGCCATCCTGCGAAAAAACGCTCGCGGCGCAGATAGAAAGCAGAAGCGGCAAAAGGAAAAGTTTATTTATTTTCATATCATTTCTAACATTGAACGTTTGGTCCGGACGAAATGCTGAAGGTCAGCGTCGCACCGGTCGTGCCAGCCGAAAAAAACTGCGGCGTAATCACGAGAATCACGTCGAAAACCCAGCCGTCGTCTTCTCTGCGGGTGATGCTCGTTCCCTGCGTCAGCTTCGGACCGGACAGAATAATCGTCGAGCCGCTTGAAATGCTTGCCAGCGACGAGCGATACGCGACGCGACCTGCCGAATTAATGGTTGCGCCCGTCGAAGGGTCACCGCCGAAGGGCGTTCTGAAAACATGGCTGCCGTTCGTGCAGATTTGCGCCTTGCTTCCGAGAATCCGCATATTATTTGCTCCGAAGCCGATGTCGGAAAACTGTAGGGCGCGCGCGTCCGCATTGGCTGTGCCGCTGAGGGAAACCGTCACCTGATACGGCTGGGCGCTGCGGACGGCAACCGGAACGACGACTTTTACCAGGCTGTTGGTATTCAAGGCGGAAACCTCTCCGAAATCAATCGTGACCGTCAGATTCTGCGTCGGGCTTGAACTGCCGCTGACGGAGCCGTTTAAAGCCCCGGTAATGGTGGGCTGCCCGCCGCTGCTGATGTCGAAATTCTGCGATTGCGCGCGAGCCTCATTCGCCGGCGCAAAAGCCAGGCAAAAGAAAATCAAAATCGCAGCGACTGGTTTACGTTCGAGCATTATCATCGGGTTTAGGGCGCGCTGACGGTAAAGGTCGTCGAAATAGTCGTGCTGCCTTCTTCAAAAAACTGCGGTTTGATGGCGAAAATCGCCGGAACGGTCAAGCCGTTAGTGTTGCTGCGCGGCACGGCGTTCATAACATACGCGCCGCTCAGAGCCGTCGTTGCGCTCGAAAACGCGCTCAGGTTCGACCTCGCGGCGGTAAATTCGTATCTTCCGGTGGTCGCGTTGACCGAGCCGTTTGCCCCCAGCGTCGGGTCGCCGGAAGTGGCGTTCGTGTCCGTGCCGGAAGTATTAACGCCTGTTCCCGCGCGCGTTACCGTTCCCAAGCCGAAGCCGATGTCGGAAGCGGAAATCTTGTTGGCGGTTGTGCCCGTGCTGGTGACGGTTGCCGTCATCGAAAGGACGTAAGCCGCGTTGCTTCTGATTTTGAGCGGTACGGTAGCCGTTACAAAGCTGTTCGTGTTGGCGGGACCAAGCTCGCCGAGATTTACCGAAACGGCGAGCGGGCTGTTTGTCGTGCCGTCCGTAGAAACGCCGCCGCCCGAATTTCCGTTCATTGTTACCGCGCCGCCGGAATTCAGCTCGATGAATTTGGAAACCGTTGCACTCATTGTCACCGTGCCGGTCGTCTGCTGCGCGAAGGCTGCGTCCGCCGCCGCAAGAGTGATGAAAGCAGCGATTAGAAGCGCCGACTGCGCGACCTTTTTGATTGAATTAAACATAGTTCGTTTTGTCTCCCGTAGAATTTTAAACTTGAATTTCTATCCGAAAATATGCACAAGCCGTCCGAGTTTTTCGTGACCTTTTCAGACGGGAAATACTAACGTCTTAAAGATAAAACTCGAAGGCTTAAGCTCGCCAAAAAAATCTCCGTCTTATCCTGAAAAACATTTGCGAAAGAGAAATCGACAATCTCTGTCTGCAAATTTCCGGCAACCGAATCGCCGTTCCCGTGGATAATTCAGAAATTATTTTTGCAGGGTTTATTCAAAGGATTTGTTTGTCATTTAACGAACCCTCTTTGATAAATCTCGTAAATTGTATTGGATTGGGCTTTATAGGTGGACACGTGCCATTAAGACACGATACGAACAAGTTAACACAATGAATAAAATTAGTCAACAAGTTTAAACAAAAAAAGATTGTAAAGTGTAAAGATAAAAAATAACGTTCTTCAACGTGTTTTCCGGACGCGAGCGTTTTCCGCTTTTCGTTTCTTCGCCCGAACGGCGGAAAATTACGCTGCGGCTCGCTACTTTAATAACTTGTTTATTGAATGCGTCTTTGCTAAATTTAAAATAAGGCAATAAATTCAAGATTTATAAGGGAAAAACTTATGGAAACCGGAAAAGATTCAACCGCCGCCGCAACCGCCAGCGCCGGCTTGCGCGGAGTCGTCGCCGCGCAATCGTCAATCGGCGACGTCAACGGCGAAAAAGGTGTTTTGATTTATCAGGGCTACGACATTCACGATTTAGCCGAGCATTCCAACTTCGAAGAGGTCGTTTACCTGCTCTGGAACGGCAGGCTGCCGTCGGCGGGCGAGCTGGAAGATTTGCGAGCGCAGTTTCGCGCCAATTACGAAGCGCCGGCGGAAGTCATCGAGTTTATGCGTCAGTTTCCGAAAGACGCCGACCCGATGGACGTTTTGCGCACGTCGGTTTCGGCGCTGGATTTCTATGACCGGGAAGGACACGGAACCGACCGCGAAACCGCCATCAAGACCGCCATCAAGCTGACCGCGCAAATCGGAACCCTGGTCGCCGCGTGGGAAAGAATCCGCAGCAATCAGGACGTTATCGCGCCGGATACGAATTTGAGCATCGCCGAAAATTTCCTGTATATGATTCGCGGCGAGCGCCCGGACGCCGAAGAAGCCAGAATGTTCGACATCTGCCTGATTCTGCACGCCGACCACGAATTGAACGCTTCGACCTTTACGACGCGCGTCATCTCGGGAACACTGGCTGATATTTACGGCGCGGTGACGGGCGGCATCGCCGCGCTCGCCGGACCGCTGCACGGCGGCGCGAATACCGCCGTGATGAAAATGCTGCTGGAAATCGGCGACATGGACAAGCTCGAATCGTGGCTGGACGAGGCTCTGGCGGCGAAAAAGAAAATTATGGGCATCGGTCACGCCGTCTATAAAACCGAAGACCCGCGCGCCACGTGGCTCAGGAAATTCTCGCGCACGATGGGCGAGCGCAAAGGCGCGACGAAATGGTTCGAGATGTCGGAAAGGCTGGAAAAGCTGATGCACGAGAAAAAGGGAATGTATCCGAACGTCGATTTCTACTCGGCTTCGACTTATTACCTGATGGATATTCCGCTCGACCTTTACACGCCGATTTTCGCCGTCTCGCGCATCTCCGGCTGGACGGGTCACATTCTCGAACAATACGGCAACAACAAATTGATTCGCCCGCGCGCCGAATACATCGGCGCGCGCGATTTGAAATACACGCCGATTGAGGAGCGTTAAAAGGCTTGGTATAGCTGCAATTAAAAAAGGCGCGGATGGCTTGCGCCTTTTTTTGTTTTAATCCCGGGCGAAAAAATCCGAATTGGAGTTTGCAAAAATGAAAAAGGCGCTTTTTGTGTTTGCCGTTTTAACGGGCATAATTATTTTTACGGGCAATGTTTCGACGACTTTTGCCCAGACTGATATGAAACCACCTGTCGCAAAAAAAGAACCGAAAGTTACAAAGATTCACGGCTACGAGATTGTCGACGATTACGCCTGGCTGCGCGACCGCAACGACAAGAAAAATCCCGAGATTATGCAGTATCTCGAAGCGGAAAACGCTTATACCGAAGCTTATATGAAACCGCACCAGCCGTTTATCGACAGTCTTTACAACGAAATGCTCGGGCGCATCAAGCAGGCTGATACGAGCGTGCCGTATAAGCTCGGCGATTACTGGTATTTCAATCGCACCGAAAAGGGCAAGCAGTATCCGGTTTACCTGCGCAGCCGCGCGCGCGACGGCAAAGACGCCGAGGTGCTGCTCGACCAGAACGAGATGGCGAAAGGCTATAAGTATTTCTCTATCGGTGATTTCGAAGTGAGCGACGACGGCAACATTCTCGCTTTTTCGACCGACACGACCGGCTTCCGGCAATATACTTTGCAGTTTAAGGATTTGCGGACGGGAAAAATGCTGCCCGGAAAAATCGAGCGCGTCACCAGCGTCGCGTGGACGACCGACAATAAAACGATTTTCGTCGTCACCGAAGACGAAGAAACCAAACGCTCGGATAAATTCTGGCGGCACACGGTCGGGACGGACAAAAACGATTTGGTTTCCGAAGAAAAGGACGAGCTTTTCTTTTTTACGGTCGAGCGCACGCGCGATAAAAAAATGATTATGCTGCAATCTTACGCGGCGACGATGCGCGAGTTTCGATATTTGCCCGCCGACCAGCCCTCGAGCGAATGGAAAACCGTCCTGCCGCGCGAGAAAGGACACGAATATTCGGTCGACCATTACATGGGCGAGTTTTACATCACGACCAACAAAAACGCCGAAAACTTTCGCGTCGTCCGCGCGCCCGTCAAAGACCCGTCCGAGAAAAACTGGAAGGAATTCATCGCGCACAATCCGGCGATAAAAATAGACGACATCGACTTTTTTAAAGATTTCGCCGTCGTTTCCGAACTCGAAAACGGCTTGGAATATCTGAAGGTTCTGGATTTGAAAACCCGGCGCGCGCCGGAACGCATCGCGACGCCCGAAAGCGTCTACACGATGAACATGTGGACGAATCCGGAATTTGACGCGCCCTCGATTCTTTTCACCTACGCTTCGATGATTACGCCGAACTCGACCTACGAATACAATTTCAAAACGCGCCAATCCGAGATTCTCAAACAGCAGGAAATTCCGAGCGGCTACGACAAAACGAAATACGAAACGACCCGCGTCTGGGCGACGGCGCGCGACGGCGTGAAAGTTCCGATTTCGGTGATGATGAAAAAGGGAACGAAGCTCGACGGCACGTCGCCGATGCTG
Organism: Pyrinomonadaceae bacterium; assembly: GCA_035296345.1. Classification (GTDB taxonomy): domain Bacteria; phylum Acidobacteriota; class Blastocatellia; order Pyrinomonadales; family Pyrinomonadaceae; genus JALZHR01. The sequence goes on from DATHBC010000313.1 coordinate 7,841, forward strand.
CTCTACGCCTATGGCTCTTACGGCATTTCGATGACGCCGAGCTTTACGACCAATCGTCTGAGCCTCGTCGATAGAGGCATGATTTACGCCATCGCGCACATTCGCGGCGGCTCGGAACTGGGCGAAAAATGGCGTCAGGAAGGGCGCATGATGAAAAAGATGAACACTTTTTACGATTTCATCGATTCCGCCAAATGGCTGATTGCCAATAAATACACGGCGAGCGACCGGCTGGTCATTCAGGGCGGCAGCGCCGGCGGGCTTTTGATGGGCGCGGTCGTGAATATGTCGCCGGAAACTTTCAAAGCCGCAATCGTGCAGGTTCCGTTCGTGGACGTGATGAACACGATGCTCGACGAATCGCTGCCGCTGACGACCGGCGAATGGATTGAGTGGGGCAATCCGAACGAAAAGGAAGCCTTCGATTACATGATTAAATATTCGCCGTATGAGAATCTGAAGAAGCAGAATTATCCGGCTATGCTCGTCGAAACGTCGCTCTACGACAGTCAGGTGATGTACTGGGAAGCCGCCAAATATACCGCCCGGCTACGCGCCCTGAAAACGGACGAAAACGTCGTTCTGCTGAAAACCAACATGGGCGCGGGACACGGCGGCTCCAGCGGCAGGTTCGACCGCCTGAAGGAGATTGCTTTCGACTACGCATACGCTTTAAGCCAGGTCGGCATCACGAAATAAAAGCGTCGATTCCCGAATTTATTATTATCACGATAGGGCGGCGATTGACTGAAAAGTCTTTCGCCGTTTTAGTTTGCCGTCAATCTGACCGTTTTTTCTCAAATTGACCGATCCGAATCTTCCGCCGCCGCCCGCCTTTCTTCTATTTTTATATTAAAACCTCGATATTCGCTGGCTAATAACAGATATTCGCGTCTGGCACGGGCGTTGCCCAGGAGAAGAGAGCGAAATTTTATATTTTGCTGGGGTGAAATAATAAAGGAAAAGAAATGAAAAAGATATTCACGCACATATTTTCGGCATTGTTAATCTCGACGCTTTTTCTGACTCCGGTCATTCAGGCGCAGACGTTAGCTCCCAATAGTAAAAACAGCGATGCGAAAAATTCGGAAAAAAGCGCCAGCCGCGCAGAAGTTTTTCCGAAGTATGTCGAAGACCTTTCCGCCCTGTCCGAACAGGGAAGACCCGCGCCCGCCACTGAAGGATTGGAAAGCGAAATCGAAAAAGTCAAAATTGCCTTTTCAGGCAAAGGTAAAGGGGGCACGATTCTGGTCGATAAAACCGCAGCGAAAAGCCGCGCCGTCGTCGAAACGGTCGCCCTGTGGATGCGAACCCCGAACGCACCGCCCGGCTTGCGGCAAAAGCGGGTTTTACGGCTCAATTTAGCGGCGCTTTTAAACAACGCGCCAACCGAAACGGAAGCCTTGCGGACTTTGCAAAACACTCTGAAAGCCATCGAAACGACGAACGCGATTCTGTTTGTCGAAGACGTCTCGACGCTTTCGAAAAATAATCCGCTGTTCGGTTTTGCCGTCGCCGGCGCGATTCGGGCGGCGATGGACAAAAACGCCTTGCAAATCGTCACCAGCGGAACGCCGGACGATTACCGGCTGGAAGTCGTCGCCGATTTCAAGCTGCGAAAACAGCTTCGCCCGGTTGATTTGGACGAAGCGGACGAAATCATCGGCAACGACGGTTTCGTCGGCGATAAAATCTCGCCCGACCTGCGCGCGCTGCTCGGCACTGAGCCGAACAAAATGGTGAAAGTCATTCTGCAATCGGACGACATCGACAACAGCCAGTTGCAGGCGGTTTTACGCCGCAACAACGTTTCAATCGAAAGCCGCGCCGAAAGCCTGAATATGCTCGTTCTGGAATTGCCCGCGCGAGTCGCCGAAGAAGTCGCCGCCGTTCGAAGCGCCAAACATCTCTCGCTCGATTTGCCGATGAACGTGCTCGGTCACATCGACGCGACGACCGGCGTTCTGGTTATGAAAGAGCAGCTCGGAAACAGCACGCTCGACGGTCGCGGCATCGGCATCGCCATTGTCGATTCGGCTATTTACGATTCACATCACACTTTTCTAGGCAATGACGGAAACAAGCGCACCGTTTCCGGCAAAGACGTCATCGGCGGAGGCTTTTACAACGACGAATACGGGCACGGAACGCACGTTGCCGCGCTTGCCGCCGGTCGCGGCGGAAAACCCGGCGACAGCACTTCCATCAATATCCTGAAAAATTATCAGGGCGTCGCGCCGCAAGCGACCATTATTCCGGTCAAAGCTCTGGACGCCGCCGGACGCGGCACGACCGCCAAGCTCATCGAAGCTTTGGAATGGATTTTGGCGAACCGGGTCATCAAAAACATTCGCGTCGTTAATCTAAGTCTCGGAACGGCTGCCGTCGAAACCTGGCGCAACGACCCGGTTTGCCGCGCCGTCCGTAACTTAACCGCTGCCGGTGTGGTCGTCGTCGCCGCCGCCGGAAACAACGGTAAAGACGCGCTCGAAAACAAAATCTACGGCGCGATTCACGCTCCGGGCAACGACCCGTCAGTCATTACGGTCGGTGCGGCGAACACTTTCGGCACTGATATGAGAGATGACGACGGCATTGCCAGCTTCAGCTCGCGCGGTCCGACACGCTCGTTTTATACCAATGTCGACGGCGTGAAAGTTTACGACCATCTCGTCAAACCCGATTTGGTCGCGCCGGGCAATAAAATCATCGCCGCCAAAGCAAAGAAAAACGAGCTGGCGACCGTCAATCCGCTGTTGAACGTCAGCGGCGACGGCAGCAGCGACGACACGCAGTTGATGTTTCTCTCCGGCACTTCGATGGCGACGCCGGTCGTTTCCGGAACGGTCGCGCTGATGCTGCAAGCCAATCCGAAGCTGACGCCGAATATGGTCAAGATGATTCTGCAATACACGGCGCAGCCGCTTGCCGGATTCAACACGCTGGAACAGGGCGCGGGCAACCTGAACGTCGAAGGCGCAATCCGCGTGGCAAAGCTCGTCCGGCAGGATTTGACCTCGACGACCGCGCTCGGAACGCCGATGCTGACTTCGGGCGAACTGCTGCCGAATCACACTTCGACCATCGGCGGCACGCGCTTTCAATGGGCTGGCGGCATCACTGCCGGCTACGGCTTGCTGAGCGGCACTGAGTTGATTTCCAAATATCAGAAAGTGTATGCTAACGGGCTGCTGCTGAGCGACGGTCTGTTGTTAAGCGACGGTCTGTTGTTAAGCGACGGCTTGTTGCTGAGCGACGGCTTGCTGCTCAGTGACGGATTATTACTGAGCGACGGTTTACTGCTCAGTGACGGCTTGCTCTTAAGCGACGGTTTGCTGCTGAGCGACACCACGCTGGTCGCCAATTCTTCGGCGCTGTTCAGTTCGACGGCGCAGATAAGAGGCGGCACGCCCTTTATGTCTTCGAGCAATCTGTATAACAACAATGTCCCGCTGCCCGACAGGAGCGTTTTCGGCGACGGTCTGCTTTTGAGCGACGGTTTGCTGTTGAGCGACGGTCTGCTGTTGAGCGACAGCACAATGTCGCAAACCGGCGGCGTGATGGTCAACGGAGACAACACAATCGGGATGCAGTGACAATAGACAAGCTCTTTTGATTTTTAAAAGAGAATTTAATTAAAAACGCGGGAACGGATTTTGTTCCCGCGTTTCGGACTGTGAAAAGGAATGTCGGGGCAGCGGCTTGTCCCTCGCCGGCAGGCGCTCTCAGGAACGCTAATCGACATTAACAAAATTCAATATTGAGCTTCAAAATTCAATATTGAATTTATCTTAAACGTATATTCCCGCTCTCTCGCGGACGAGGAGCCGCCGCCTCTACATTCCCTTTTTACGACGCCTCTTTTCTCCTGCACATACTGAAAATTCGGCGAATAGAAAATTTTTCTTGGAAAACGCTCGGGTTTTATCATATAATAACAAAGGCTTCGGTTGCTTTCTAAGCCTCGCACTTCCAAAATTTAGATTCTAAAGCCTACCTTCTTGATTATTCCGAGTCTCCAGATTTATCCGAACGAGTGGAAAACAAAGAAAAGAACAATAATGTTTACGCATCAATTCTGCTGCCGGTAGGATTTACCGTCCTGGTGTGGTCGATTTATTCATTTCCGCTCGCTCAAATCGGCACGGGGCTGATTGCCTTAGCCGTCGTGACGGTGTTTTTCAGCTCTTACCTGGGAATCCAGTTGCCGCGCACAAAAATTCATCTCACCATTTCCGACGCGCTCATTCTGCTTTCGCTTTTGATTTACGGCGGCGAGACCGCGGTTTTGCTGGCTGGTTTCGAATCGTTCTACACCTCTCTCAGATTTCGCAGCAAGGGCATTAACATCAAAACCAAAACCATCTTTATCAATATCGCCATCGCCTCGGTTTCCACTTTTCTGACGGCGCAGGTCGTCCATTCGGTTTTCGGTTCGACCCAAACGATTATCGAAAGCGGCGGCGCGACGATTTTTATTTCGCTGCTGACGATAATGGGACTCACGCAGTTTATCGCCAATTCGATTTGCGTCGCCGGTTTCGCGGCGCTGAAAAGCGGAAAAAGCGTCTGGAAAGTCTGGAACGAATATTGTCTGAACGCGCTGGTCATGTTTCTGACGGGCGCGGCGATGGCGGGCGTTTTGGCGAAAGCCATCGAGCAAATCAATATGTTTCTGTTTGCGGTGATAATCGGATTTTTCGCCGTCGCCTACATGACGTATCGCCGCTATGTCGACGATGTCAAGGAAACCGCCGAAAAAGCCGAGCAAGCCGAGCGCGAGCGCGCCGAGCAAGCCGAGCGTCACATTGTCGAATTGCAGCATCACATCGCCGAACAGGACAGAATCGGTCAGGCTCTGCGCGAAAGCAAAGAGCGGTTTCGCCACGCCGCTTTTCACGATGCTTTAACGGATTTACCGAACCGCAACCAGTTTATCGAGACCCTGAAATTCCTGCTGGAAAAAAGCCGCCAGACGCCGGATTTTAATTTCGCCGTTTTGTTTTTAGACCTCAACCGCTTTAAAACCATCAACGAAAGCCTCGGTCATTCGACGGGCGACAATCTGCTGAAAAACGTCGGCGAAAGGCTGAAGAAATTAATCGGCGAAGACGATATGCTGGCGCGTTTCGGCGGCGACGAATTCGGCATTATCTTAAGCCATGTCCGCACCGTCGAAGACACCGTCAGCTTTGCGCAGCTTATCGACTATAAATTATCGTCGCCGTTTGCCATCGGCGGGCGTCAGGTTTTCGTCAACGCGAGCATCGGCATCGCGCTCGGCAGCGCTTCGTATCAGGAAGCCGAAGACGTTCTGCGCGACGCCGACATCGCGATGTATTACGCCAAAGACCACGAAAAAAATTACGAGATTTTCGACCAGACGATGCACACGCGCGCCGTGACGCTGCTTCAGATTGAGACGGATTTGCGCTACGCGGTCGAGCGCGGCGAGCTGCTCGCCTTTTACCAGCCGATAATCAATCTGGAAACGATGCAGCTCGGCGGTTTTGAAACTCTGATTCGCTGGAATCACCCGCAGCGCGGGCTGGTCTCGCCCGGCGATTTTATTCCCGTCAGCGAAGAAACCGGGCTTATCGTGCCGATTACGCTCTGGATTCTGCGCGAATCCTGCCGCCAGATGGTCGAATGGCAAAACCTGGACGAAGCGAATAAATCTCTGATTTTAAGCGTCAATCTTTCCGGCAAACACTTTTCGCAGGGCAGCATCGTCGAAGAAGTGCAAAAAATTATCGTCGAAACCGGCATCGAGCCGTCGCGGTTGAAGCTGGAAATCACGGAAAGCGCCGTGATGGAAAACGCCGAGATGGTAATTGCGATGCTGAAACAATTGAAGGAACTCGGCGTGCAGCTTTCGATCGACGATTTCGGGACAGGCTATTCGTCACTCAGCTATCTGCACCGGTTTCCGATCGACACCTTGAAAGTCGACCGCTCATTCGTCAGCACGATGGAAGACGGCTCGGAAAACGGCGAGATTGTCCGCACGATTATCGCGCTGGCGAAAGCGCTGGGAATGGACGTCGTCGCCGAAGGAATCGAAACGATTCACCAGCTTCATCAGCTCAGAATCCTCGGCTGCGAATACGGTCAGGGCTTCCTGTTCTCGCGTCCCGTCCCGTGCGGCGAAGCCGAAAAAATCGTCGTCGACAAAACGCGCTGGCAGACGATTCTGCCGACGCCGAAGCTCGTCATCCCGCCGCCGCAGGAAGTTCCGCATCTGAGACTGGCGAAATAGAAAATTTAGCCACGAAAGGGCACGAAAAAGCACGAAAGAAGAAAGAGAAAATTAGCCGCGAATAACACGAATTATTTATTGTTTTTTCATTCGTGGTATTCGCGGCTAAATATTTTCGTGTTTTTTTCGTGAAATTTCGTGGCTGATTTCTTTTATTCGGCGAAGATTTTCGGTTTCGCACCGAGCGGAAACGATTTTTCGTAAGCGTGCGAGAGATTCAGCAGAAGGCTTTCCGACCAGTTGTTTCCCAAAAGCTGCAAACCTATGGGCAAGCCGTCCTTCGACAAGCCGCACGGGACGGAAATACCAGGAATGCCCGCCAGATTTGCCGAAACCGTGTAAACGTCGTTCAGATACATCGCCAGCGGGTCGTCCGATTTTTCGCCGATGCTGAAGGCGACCGTCGGCGAAGTCGGCGTGATAATCGCGTCGCATTCGGCGAAAGCAATTTGAAAATCCTGTTTTAAAAGCGTGCGCACCTTTTGCGCCTTCGCGTAATAAGCGTCGTAATAACCGCTCGACAAAACGTAAGTTCCGAGCATAATGCGCCGTTTGACTTCCGCGCCGAAGCCTTCCTCGCGCGTCTTGAAATACATCTCGCGCAAGCCGCCCGCTTCTTCGGCGCGCAAGCCGTAGCGCACGCCGTCGAAACGCGCCAGATTCGACGAGGCTTCAGCCGTCGCGATAATGTAATAAACCGCGATTCCGTATTTGACCAGCGGCAGCTCGACATCGACGATTTCCGCGCCCAGACCGCGATAATTTTCGATTGCCTGATTGACCGAATCCCGCACTTCGGCGTCTAAGCCTTCGCCGAACAGCGCGCGCGGAACGCCGATTTTCAAGCCTTTGACGTCTTTTTCCAGCCCGGCTGAATAATCCGGCACGGGCACGTCAGCCGTCGTCGCGTCGCACGCGTCGCGCCCGGAGATAATTTCCAGAACCTCCGCGACGTCTTTTGCCGTCTGACCGAAAACGCCGATTTGGTCGAGTGACGAGCCGAAGGCGACCAGCCCGAAGCGCGAAACTCTGCCGTAAGTCGGCTTGATGCCGAAAACGCCGCAGAACGCCGCCGGCTGGCGAATCGAGCCGCCCGTATCCGAACCGAGCGAGGCGCGCACCACGCCCGAAGCGACCGCCACCGCCGAGCCGCCTGAGCTGCCGCCCGGAACCCGGTTCGTATCCCACGGGTTGCGGACGACGCCGAACGCGGAATTTTCGTTTGACGAACCCATCGCAAACTCGTCCATGTTGGTTTTGCCGACGATGACTGCGCCCGCCGCGTTCAGCTTTTCGACGACCGTCGCGTTATATTGCGGGCGGTAATTTCCCAGGATAAGCGAGCCGCACGAAGACTGCGTCCAGTTCGTGCAGATGTTGTCTTTGACGGCAATGGAGAAACCGTTTAAATTACCGTTTCCGCTGCTGCTGCCGGAATCGTTTTCGATTTCCGCGGCACGGCGCAAAGCATAATCGCGGTCGATGGTTAGAAACGAGTTCAGCGTTTCGTTCAATCTCTCGGCGTCGTCTAAAGTTTTTTCAATCCTTTTTTTTATTTCGCTCATGGAAAAATCAATGGTTCAAAATATTTTGTAAACTACTCGTTTCGTTGGAGATATTGCCAATCAGCCATTTATCGTTTTCTTTGACGGCTTCGACCTTTATCTCGCGCTGTTCGGTGCGCGCGTCGTCTTTCCAGAAAAGCAAAACCTGCGATTCGGTTTTGTCCGGCGCGAGCGCCCGGCAGCCGCCG
>DATHBC010000314.1:0-2702 GCA_035296345.1 Pyrinomonadaceae bacterium
CATCCAGACCGGTTAGCGTTCCTTACGGGGTATATTCGACTTATGAAGGGATTTTCCAACACGCGTCGCGCAGTTTTGATTTTCTTGGAGGATGGTTTTTGATACTGAGTCCGGTTCGGCAGTTTTTTACATTTGTTTTTGCAATAATTAAATCCAGATGAATTCAGTTTTAATTGTTGACGACGAGCGCGGAATCCGCGAAACGCTGCGCGGCGTTCTGGAGGACGAGGGCTTCGAGGTCGAAGCGGTCGCTTCGGGCGAAGATTGTCTGAAAGTGGCGGCGACGAAAAATTTCGGCTGCATCCTGCTCGACGTCTGGCTGCCGGCAATCGACGGCTTGGAAACTCTGAAACGAATGCGCGAAAACGGCGTCGATTCGGCGGTCGTCATGATTTCCGGTCACGGCAACATCGAAACCGCCGTCAACGCGACGAAGCTCGGCGCGTTCGATTTTATCGAAAAGCCTCTGTCCATCGAAAAAACGGTTCTCACCGTCCGCAACGCGATTCGCACGAAAGAGCTGGAAAGATTAAACGCGCAGCTCGCCGCGAGCCTGAATCAGGAATACGTGATGATTGGCGATTCAATCGTCATGCGCGCCCTGCGGAAACAAATCGCCATCGTCGCGCCGACCGACGGCAGAGTTTTGATTTCCGGCGAAAGCGGCACGGGAAAAGAGCTGGTCGCGCGCGCGCTCCACGCTCATTCGAAGCGGCAAAACGCGCCGTTCGTCGAGATAAATTCCGCCGCGATTCCCGAAGAACTGGTCGAATCGGAGCTTTTCGGTCACGCCAAAGGCGCGTTTTCCGGCGCGCTGCAAGCCAAAAAAGGCAAGTTCGAGATTGCCGACGGCGGGACGCTTTTTCTGGACGAAATCGGCGATATGTCGCCGCGCGTGCAGGCGAAAATGCTGCGCGTGCTGGAAGAACAGCGTTTCGAGCCGGTCGGCAGCAACACGCCCGTGCGCGTCGACGTGCGCGTTATCAGCGCGACGAACAAAAATCTGGACGAGCTGATCGAAAGCGGCACGTTCCGCGCCGATTTGTTTTTTCGGCTGAACGTCATCCCGTTTCAGATTCCGCCGCTGCGCGAGCGGCTCGAAGACATTCCCGCGCTGGTCGAGCATTTCAACGGCAAATTTTCCGCTTCCTACGGCAAGCGTCCGAAAGTTTTTACGACCGGCGCGATTGAGGCTTTGCAGAATTACGCCTGGCTCGGCAACATTCGCGAGCTGAAAAACACGGTCGAGCGCATCGTGATTATGAACGCGAAAAAGCAGATTTCCGCCGCCGATTTGCCGATGATGTCCGACGAGAAACCGCCCGCTTCGAGCTATCGTTTCCCGTCTTTCCGCGCGGCGACCGACGCCTACCAGCGCGAATTTATCCAGCGAAAATTAGCCGAAGCCGACGGCAACATCTCGAAAGCCGCCGAGCTGATGGGCGTCGACCGCAGCCACCTGCACCGCCGGATTAAAACGCTCGGAATCGTGACTAAATAATGGAAAACGGAAAACGGATAACGGAAAATGAAGAAGTTTATTTTGTATTAATTGAATGCGACTTTGCTGTTTTTAAGAAGGAAAATGGCGTTTACTAGTTAGTATTTCCGAAATACTAACTAGTAAACGCCATTTTCTAACTAGTAAACGTCATTTACTAACTGATAAATCCGAAATACTAACTAGTAAACGCCTTTTATTAATTATGAAACGCCATCTTCTAACTAACAAATCGCATTTTCTAATTATCAAGCGACGTTTGTTAATTAACAAATGCGATTTGCCAACTCACTAATCACGTTTGTAAGCTTCCAAATATCATTTTCCGTTTTCCATTTTCCGTTTTCCGTTGGGTTTAAGCAGTCGCCACGCTAAGATGCCGCCGACGATTCCGCCAGCCGCCAGCAGCAGACCGTTTTTGGCTTTCGGGCTGGTTTGCAGCCACGTGTAAGGGTCGCTTTTTATTTGCTCGTCCGAAAAATGTCCCTCAACCGTGTCGCAGCCGGAAATCGGCTCGAAAAGATTGTCGCGAAATTGTTCGGGCGAATCCTTTTCCCCGGCGTTTTGTCCGGGAAAACCAGCCGCCGCCGTGAAAAAATCCGCCGCCGCGGGCGAAATTCTTTCCGCGTAAATCACGCCCGCGCCCGCCGCGCCGGCGATAATATCGCGAACCGGGTTTTCGGCGGCGTAGAGAATCGCGTCGGCGACGATTTGCGGGTGATAAATCGGCGGAACCGGGCGCAGCTTGAAAGGCATTTTGTTGCGCCCTTTCTGGTAAATCGGCGTGTTGATGGCGTGCGGCATCACCTCCGTCACCGAGACGGGAATTTCCTCGTGCGCGAGTTCCAGGCGCAGAGCTTGCAGAAAGCCCTTGATGCCGTGCTTCGACGCGCCGTAAGCGGATTGAAAGGGAACGGCGCGAAAAGCTTCGACGCTGGAAATATGAATCAGCGCGCCGCCGTGTTTTTTCAGGTGAGGCAGAGCGGCTTTCGCGCCATGAACCTGTCCGAGCAGGTTGACTTCGAAAACGCGGCGATATTCTTCCGGCTCGGTCAATTCGACGGTCGCGAAAAGAAAAACGGCGGCGGCGTGAATCCATGTGTCGATGCGCCCGTATCGCTCGACGCATTTTTCCGCGACCGCCTTGACCTGTTCGAAATCGGCGGCGTCCGCCGGAACGTAAAACGCCTCGCCGCCGGAC
>DATHBC010000315.1:0-3342 GCA_035296345.1 Pyrinomonadaceae bacterium
CGGCTTGGAGTTTTACTGGGCACGCACCGGACATTTTATCCTCTGGGCATAAAATGGCGATGGCAACACTGGAAAAACAGGGAAATTCACCGGATTTACTGGTAATGTCCCACCTCGCTCGCGAAAGTAAAAGCCGTTATAAACCGTAAAGTTCGCAATAAACGTTTTACACCGCCCGCGCGGAGATGAACTACATTCTCGCGTATTCGTCCGAGCCTATAACCCAGATAAACGACTGCAAATCAATCATATCGCGCGGGCGCAAATCGCTCCGGTCGCGCCGGATCGTTTCGGCGAATTCGAGCAGATTCGCGTAGATTTCCCACGCGGGCTGCGATTGATACCGAAAATCGAAACCGTACCGGCGGGCGGCGCTGCGCGTCGTGTTCGGCTTGAGAAAAATATGCGTATCGGGCTGCGCGATAAACGGAAAAACGGTCGCCGTCGTCCACGTCAAAACGCGGGTTTGCCGGCGCGGAAGCGAACGAAGCGCCGCGCACCAATCTTCAAATTTTCGCTCCGGCTTGCCCGCGCCGTAAAGAAATTTATAGAGACCTTCGGCGAAACAGCGCGCTCCGCCGGCTGATTTCACGCCGTCGCGCAGAGCCATTTTCTCAAACGAAAAAAGCAGATTCGTTTTCGATTCGATGCGGACGGCGTGAGCCGCAACGGCTGCAAAACCGCCTTTTTTCAGCAGCGAGCGAAAAGCTTTCTGATTCAGAACCTCGTTCCAATGCTCATGCGCCTCCCATTTGTAACCGCGTTCCCAATCGACGTATTTCGGGTCGTCGAATCCTTTCGGAAAAAACCGCAGAAAGCTTTCCCGGCAAATTTCCGCGCCCGCTGCCGTCTTAGTCGATGCCTTTTCTCGCCTTTTCAGCGTCTTGCCGCCCATTGCCGGAAACCTCCCTGATAATACAATTTTCCGTATAACTGCGAGTTTATAATAACGATTCGTCGTAAGTCACTAAAAATTTTTATATCGCTTGCGAAACCGGACTCAGCCCGGAAAGGGGCGAAATAAAAAAGCCCGCAGATGCGGACGGGTAAGAATCCGTCAAATCCGACAACAAGGAAAAAAATCAGGGGGCGACCGTTCAGATCAACCGCAGCCGCGGCGGAGCCTTTTTATTTGCAGTTTCGCTCTCTGGTCCCGGAAACGCCCTTTTCGAGACAATCAAAAGAGAGTAAAATCTGTCTCGAAAACGACCCTTTTCGAGGCGATTACCCAAAAACGGTTAAAGACAGTAAAATGCTTTATGGGCGTTGTGCAAAGAAAATTATCTAAAACTTTCAATAGTTTTTTCAATTCGGAGAAATCGAGCGGGATTCTTTTAATTATCTGCACGATTATTTCTCTCTTAATCACTAACTCGTTTCTAGGCGAAAACTATCTCGGTATCTGGCACACATACGTCGGAGGCTTGAGCGTCGAACACTGGATAAACGACGCTCTAATGGCAATTTTCTTTCTGCTCATCGGCTTGGAGCTCGAACGCGAGCTTTACAACGGCGAATTATCCAATCTTAAAAATGCGCTGCTGCCCATCGTCGGGGCAATCGGCGGCATCGTTCTCCCCGCTTCGATACATTTCGCATTTAATAACGGAACTCCGGCGCAAGCCGGGATTGGGATTCCGATGGCGACGGACATAGCTTTCGCTCTGGGAGTTCTCGCGCTGCTGGGGAGCCGCGTTCCCGCTTCTCTCAAAGTGTTTTTAACCGCTCTCGCAGTGATGGACGACCTGGGCGCGATAATCGTCATCGCCGTTTTCTACACGGCAAAACTTTCCGTTTTGTACCTGGTCGGCGCTTTAGCCGTCTGGGCATTGCTCGTCTGTTTGAACCGTTTCGGGCGCGTGATGAGTTTAATTCCGTATTTGATAGGCGGCGCGGTGATGTGGTTTTTAATGCTTAAATCCGGTGTTCACGCGACCATCGCCGGAGTTTTACTCGCATTTGCTATTCCGTTTTCAGCAAAGGAAGATGATGAGGAATCGCCTTCCCACCGCTTGGAACATTTCCTGCACAAGCCTGTCGCATTCGTAATTCTTCCGATATTCGCGCTCGCAAATACGGGAATCATCATCGGAGCCGACGCCTCTCAAAACCTGACGGCGAATAACAGTATCGGAATTATTTCCGGGCTGCTTATCGGCAAACCCCTCGGAATCACCCTGCTGTGCTTTATCGCCGTTTCCGCGGGCATTTGCCGCCTGCCGCTCGATTTGAACTGGAAGCACGTTTTCGGCGCGGGGCTTCTCGGCGGCATCGGTTTTACGATGTCCATCTTTATTACCAATCTTGCTTTCGTCGGCGAAAATGAAGTGATAAACGCCTCGAAAATGGCAATCCTGCTGGCGTCCTTGTCGGCGGGCACAATCGGCTTTTTGTGGCTTAAATTGCTCGGACAGCCTAAAGAATCAGACCACGACATGGATACGATGGATTACCATATGACGGACGTTTAAGTTTTTTAGAGCGGCAAAAACCATCCTTTTGCCGCTCTCGCCGAAAAATAGAAACATTGTCTTCGTGAAATACATTTTGCCTGCGGCGTTCGGTATTCTGGATAAAAACAATGTCTATGAAGCAATTCGTTTTTACTGAAGTTTTATGTTGTTTAATGTTTTTATCTGCTCGCGCAGCAAGGTGATTTCGTCTCGCAAAGCTTTAATTTCATCTATACCCGCCAATTCGGATTCGGCGCTTGCCGCGTCGCGCCCGACAAAAAATGTCGCCAGTGCAGCCGTCACATAACCGAAAACGGCAAAGGCGTACAACGCCAGCACTAAACAAAGCACCCGTCCTTCGCCGGTTCTGGGAAAATAATCCGACCCCATCGTGGTCATGGTCATAGCCGTCCACCACAAAGCGTCTCCGTAGGTCTTTAAACCGTCGGGATTTTCATTTTCAAAGGCGAGCATTCCCGCCGCTCCGGCGAAAGTTACGATTATCGAAAGCACGACGACGTAGCCGAATCCGCGGCGGCGGAAACTTTTGCCCAGCGCCTTCATGCCGCGATTCAGCGAGGTTATAATGCGGAATAATCGAAGCCCGCGCGCGGCGCGCGCCGCCCGAAGGAATCGAAAAAGGCGGAAGATGCGAAAAATCCTCAGCGCCGGAACTATCAGAGAAAGAACCGTCAGCCAGTTCGATTTGAGGTAATCCGTTTTGTCGGGCGCGATTATGAACTTCAGGACGAAATCGAGAATGAAAACAATCCAGATAACAGTGCCTGTTAATTCCAGCGCGGGCGACAGATTACCCGTTAATTCAATAACGAGCAAAATTAGCCAAATGAACCCCAAAACCAGCATCGGCGTTTCCAGCCAATCTTCG
>DATHBC010000316.1:0-3258 GCA_035296345.1 Pyrinomonadaceae bacterium
CGGCGACGGCAAAACGGACGTTTCGGTCTTTCGTCCGGGCGACGGAAACTGGTACATCCGGCGCAGCTCGCTAAATGATTTCAGCGTCACCAATTTCGGCATCGCGACCGATAAGCTCGCGCCCGCAGACTTTGACGGCGACGGCAAAACGGACATCGCCGTTTTTCGCGACGGCAACTGGTATTTGCTCAATAGCTCGGACAACCAGTTTCGCGCCGTGCAGTTCGGAGCAAACGGCGACAAACCGCAGCCCGGCGATTACGACGGCGACGGAACCGCCGACGCCGCCGTTTTCCGACCCGCGGACGGAACGTGGTATGTCCGGCAGAGCCGCGACGGTTTTATCGCGCGCCAATTCGGAATTTCGACCGACAGACCCGTCGCGGCTGATTACGACGGCGACGGCAGAACGGATTTCGGCGTTTATCGCGACGGCGCGTGGTATCTGCTGAAGAGCGCCGCCGGATTTACCGCCGCGCAATTCGGAATCGCCGAAGACAAGCCGGTTTCGGGCGATTACGACGGCGACGGGCGAGCCGATTTAGCCGTTTTCCGACCGTCGGACGGCAGTTGGTATATCCTGCAAAGCGGCGACGGCGGTTTTCGCGGCGCGCAGTTCGGAATTTCGACCGACACGCCCGCGCCGGGCGATTACGACGGCGACGGCAAATCGGATTTGGCGGTTTTCCGCTCGTCCGAAGGCAACTGGTACATCCTGCAAAGCTCGAACGGCAGCCTGCGCGGGCAAAACTGGGGAATCGGCGGCGACTTGCCCGCGCCTTCGGCAATCGTGCCGTGAAAACCGAATCGGCGGCTTTCGCGCTTTAACGTATAGCCGTAAATTTATCCCGCACGACGATACGAGGCTTTCGTATTACGATACGAAAAGCCTTGCACGCGATAGGAGAAGTCTTGCAGGCAATACGAAAAGCCTTGCACGTGTGCAAAGAAGTCTTGCACGTGTGCAAAGAAGTCTTGCACGACTGCAAAGAAGTCTTGCACGCGCCCGCTGAAGCTTTGCAGCCGTGCAAGGCTTTCCCGCACGGGCTACGTTAAAGCTTTCACGCCTGACATTAAACCGCCGGAGCGTGAAAATTAAGCCTTGCGCGGCTCATCATTTCTCTACCTGACAGACAATCAGATTCACGATTCCGAGCGCTTTTCGTTTTACTTCCAGAATTTTCAAGCCCGCGTTTTCGGCAAGCTCAGCCGTGCGGCGGTTGAAATGGTCTTCGATTAAAGCGACGGTGAAAATGTTTAGAAAATCGAATGCATAGCCGAACGCGCCGTTGGGGCGCACGTGTTCGAGCAGAACGATTTTTCCGTTCGGTTTGACGACGCGCCGCAGCTCGGCGAAAGCGTTTTCGGGCTTTGGAATCGAGCAGAAAACGAGCGTGGCGAAAGCTGCATCAAAAGTGTTTGCGACAAACGGAAGGCTTTCGGCATCCGTCTGAACGAGCTCTACGGCGGCGGTTTTCCGGCGCGCAAGCTCGAGCATTTTGAATGAGATTTCGCCGGCGACCGCCCGGCGGCAGGAAGCGGGATAAAATCTGAAGTTCAAACCCGTTCCCGCGCCGATTTCGAGAATGCGCGGGTTTCCGGCGGGCAGATGCGATAAAGTTTCGCCGCGCCACCGTGACAGGAAACGCTTTTCAAACGGCGCGAAGGCTTTATCGTAATTTTTGGCGAATTTGTCGTAAATCATTATTCCGATTTCACCACAAAGCCGCAAAGAACACGACGGCAAGCCGAGCCTGCAATTTGAAATTTCAAATTTAAAATCTCGGATTGCAGGCTCTGCCTGCTTGTGTGTCAGCGGTGAAATTCGTGTTATATTCTAAACTTTATGGCGAAAAAAGGTTCAATTCTCGTCGTCGACGACGAGGAAATTATGCGCGACGTTCTGGAAACGATTCTGTCCGGCGCGGGTTACAAGGTGGATTTGGCGAAAACGGGCGAAGAAGCGCTGGAAGCTTACAGCCGGAAGCCTTACGACGTCGTTTTGATGGACGTTTCGATGCCCGGCATCGGCGGTTTGACGGCGCTCGAAGAATTGATAAAGACGGACGACCAGGCGGTCGTGCTGATGATTACGGCTTACGCGACTTTTGACACGGCGATTTCGGCGTGGGAAAAAGGCGCGACCGGCATTATCCGGAAGCCTTTCCAGAACGAGCAGATTCTGGCGATGATCGGGCGCGGCGTCAAAAAACGCCGTCACGAAGAAGAACGCCAGACGCTCAGGCAGGCGATGACGCGCGCGGTCAAGCGCGAAGGCTTTATCGGTCGCTCCGAGATAATGGAAAACGTTTTCCGGCTGGTTGACCGCGTCGCGCCGGCGCGCTCGACCGTTTTGATTACGGGCGAATCGGGCACGGGCAAGGAGCTCGTCGCCAAAGCGATTCACGAAGCCTCGCCGCGCGCCAATCAGCCGTTCGTCGTCGTCAACTGCTCGAATATTCCCTCGGAGCTGCTCGAAAGCGAGCTTTTCGGGCACACGAAAGGCGCATTCACGGGCGCGGTCGGCGCGAAAAAAGGTTTGTTTGACGTGGCGGACACCGGCTCGATTTTTATGGACGAAATCGGCGATTTGCGTTTTGAAACGCAGGTTCGGCTGCTGCGCGTGATTCAGGAGCGCGAGTTTACGCCGCTCGGCGACACGCAGCCGCGCAAGGTCGACGTGCGAATCATCGCCGCCACGAACGTCGATTTAAAGGAAGCCGTACGCAACGGAACTTTTCGCGAATATTTGTATTATCGCCTCTCGGTCGTGCCCATCGAGCTGCCGCCGCTGCGCGACCGGCGCGAGGACGTTCTGCCGCTGACGCAGCATTTTATACGCAAATACAACGAGGAAAACGCTCGCCGGATTTCCGAGCAGCTCTCGCCGCAAGTTCTCTCGCTGCTGGAGAATTATTATTATCCGGGCAACGTCCGCGAGCTGGAAAACATTATCGAGCGCGCCGTCGTCATCGCGCCGACCGACGAAATCACCGTCGAATGCCTGCGCCCCGAAGTCCGCAACCCGGAGATGGCGCGCGAAATGATACGCGACAGCGAGGGATTCTCGGAAAGCATAGACATCTCGCGCGGCGTAAATTTCTACGACGAGGTGAGAAAATTCGAAGTCGATTTAATCCGCCGCGCGCTGGAACAAACCGGCGGGCATCAATCCAGAGCCGCGAGACTTCTGGGCTTGAACGCGACGACCTTAAACTCGAAAATCAAAACCTACAACATTCCGGCGCGCGCCTGATT
>DATHBC010000317.1:0-2189 GCA_035296345.1 Pyrinomonadaceae bacterium
ACGCGCGTCCGCTCAAACGCGATTTGATTCTCAAACTTTCCGGAAACTACTTTCACCAGCGAAACGCCCGTCAAAACTTCGTGCCAATTTCCCGAAAGCTTTCCGAGCATCGCGCGGGCATCGCTTAAATCAACCGGCTTGCCGATAATTTCATTGTTAATGACGACCGTCGTATCAGCGCCTAAAACCAGCGCGTTTTCGTGCCGGGCGGCGACGGCTTCAGCTTTTTCTTTTGCCAGTCGCCGGACGTAATTTTCCGGCATCTCGTCCTTTTCCACGGATTCGTCGACGTCGGCGATTTGTTTGGTAAACTGCCAGCCGACAGCCGTTAAAATTTCCGCGCGGCGCGGGCTGCCCGAAGCTAAAATCAATTTTGGAAGTTTTATCATTGAACATTTAACATTTAACATTTAACATTTAGCAGAACCGTCTTTCATTAGATGATAAATGATAAATGTTCAATGATAAATGACCGATGAATGAACTTTTCCGCGCCCTGCCCGCGCTCTTAAGACAAATGGAGGACAACGAAAGCCTGCGGCAGGCGGTCGTTTTCGCCGCGTGGCGGCGCATCGCGGGCGAAGGTTTGCGCGAGCACGCCGTGCCGCTCAGGCTTTTTCAAAAACACCTGATTGTCGCCGTCATGAGCGAAACGTGGAAAAAACATCTGGAACATCTGAGCGGGCAGATGATTTTTAAATTAAATTCGTCGCTCGAACAACCGCTGGTCACTTTTATAGAATTTCGCGTGGACGAGGAAACCGTCAAACAGGAGCGCGCCAAATATCAGAAAAACAAGATTGACGAGCAGCGCCAGCGCCAGCTCGCGCTCGAACAGGTCACGCCGAAAATGCGCCGCGCCGCCGACTCGATTAAAGATGAAAATCTCCGCTATCAATTCCTGCTCGCCGCCGGAAGCTGTCTGGCGCGCAAGAAGAATATGAAATAGCCCGCACGGAAATTCCACGGATATTCTGCTAAAATTTAGCTTGAGGTCAAAGATGAACATCACGTTAACGCCCGAACTGGAAAATCTGATTAACGAAAAAGTCAAATCCGGCAAATACGATTCGCCCGGCGAAGTCATCCGTGAAGGCTTGCGTCTTTTGAAAGAACAGGACGAACTGAAACGCATCCGTCTGGAAGAACTGCGCCGCGAAGTGCAGAAAGGCATCGACGATATAAGAGAAGGCAGATTTACCGTTTATGATTCACCAGAAGAACTCGGTGAAGAAATTAAACAATGGGGACGAGAAGAATTAAAAAGGAGACAGGAGCAAAAATAAGAAATGGCGAAAGTCATTCTTTCCGAAGACGCCCAAACAGACCTCAGGGAAATCTGGTTGTATCTATCGGAAAACAGTCTGAACTCTGCCGACAGAGTTATTGACGAAATGATGCGAAAGTTTCGTATGCTTGCCGAAAACCCGAAAGTCGGTCAGCTTCATGATGAACTCATCATAAATCTTCGCAGTTTTCCCTATAAAAAATACATTATCTTTTATTTTTCGATGGAAAACGGCGTGGAAATTTATCGCATCATTCACGGCGCGAGAAATATCGAAGACCTTTTTGAAGATTTCTTTAGAGGATTGGAATCATAAGCAATGGACGTTAGAAAAGTAGCCAGGCTGGCGCATCTGGAAATTACCGACGAGGAAGTGGCGCTCTACACGCCGCAGATGGACAGCATCGTCAAATACGTCGAGCAGTTAAACGAGCTGGACACGGAAAACATCGAACCGGCAACCGGCGGTTTAACGAAGGAAGGCGCGGCGACCGCCGCCGACCGCGACGACGCGCCGCACGAATCTCTCGGACAAAAGCTCGCGCTCGACCAGGCGCCCGACGCGCATTCGGGACATTTCCGCGTGCCGAAAGTTTTATGAAGTTAGCGGTAAGCGGTCGGCAGTCGGCAGTCGGTTGGCGAAAAATTACGTTTTTCTGCTTACTGCTCGCTGCTTACTGCTCACTCAGTTGCAGCGTTCCGAATCTTGAATCGCCCGAATGCACGCAGGCGCGGCGGACGCTCGGAGAGTTTTACTCGAATCATTTCGGCAACGATATGAAATTTACGCCGGAAAATCTGCGTGACCGCGAAAAATATCTGACGACGGATTTGACGAGGCTTTTACAGAAGTTTTTGACCGATTCAGACCCGTTTACGCTGACGCCGGGCGATGATTTGC
>DATHBC010000318.1:0-2641 GCA_035296345.1 Pyrinomonadaceae bacterium
GGAAGATTCATAATTTCGCCGGTTTTATTAAACGCTGCCTTCCTTTTCAATCACCAGAATCCGCGCCTCGCCGATAGGACGGGCGACGTGCTCGCAGCCGGCTTCGGCAAAGAAGACGTCGCCCGTTTTCAGCAAAAGCGTTTTTTCCGAGCCGTTTTCGCGATAACGCATTTCCACCGTGCCGTCCAGAACCGCAAAAACTTCCTCGCCGTCATTGACGTGCCATTTATAAGGCGCGTCCGTCCAGTGAATCCGCGTCGTGATGCCGTTCATATCGGCGACTGAAATTGCGTCCCACGCGCGCTTTCCCGTAAATTCTTTGCTTCTGTAAAGTTTCACTTCAAACGTAAATTTCGCTTTTCGGACAATCGCAGCCGCGACCGACATACTAATCCCGGCGGATTCTCCGATACTTCCACGCGATTTGCTGGAGCATTTCCGATTCGAGCACATAAAGCTCCGTATAACCGCAACTGGTGCAAACGTAATAACCCAAATACGCCATTTCCCGACCGACATTGATGGCGACTTCCACACTCGTCTGTGAAACGACGTGAACTTCCTTTGCTCCGCATTTCGGACAAATTCCGTCTTTCATTAATCCTCCACCGCAGCAATCGCCTGAATCTCGATTTTAGTGTCGAAATGCAAATCCTTGACCGGCACAATCGCCCGCGCCGGTCTGTGCTCGCCTAAGATTCGCGCGTAAACTTCGTTGACCTTGCCCCACAGCTCGATGTCGGAAATGTAAATCGTCATCTGCACGACGCTTTTTAAATCCGTTCCCGCCGCCCGCAAAACCGCTTCGACATTTTTGAGCGCAAGCTCGGTCTGCGCTTCGATTGAGCCGTTTTCGACCTCGCCCGTCCACGGATTCACCGGCAGCTGACCGGAAACAAAAACGAAACCGTTATGAACGATTCCGTGTGAATAATGTCCGGCGGGCGTCGGCGCGTCTTTAATTCGGATTTTTTCCATATCTTTTTCTAACAATCGTCAAAATCGCGAAAAAAGCGATGACCGTCCACGCGGCGTTGACGAAGCTCGACGGATAAGCGCCGTAAAAAATCGTATTGGCAAGCAGCAAAACGCTCGCCGTAATATTCAGCCACTGGTAAGCCGCCGCATCCGCCTCCAGCTTTTTAAACGAAACCAGCGCGTAAGCCAGCAGCAGCAAAATCGCGCCTGTCCAGCCGAGCACGTCAAACAATAAAGATTCCATTATAAATCTTCGGGCTTTAAACCTGTTTTTTTGGCAATTCGCGCCATCATTTTCGCGCCGATTTCTTCACCTTACGTGAAAGGCGAAAACATAATCCGTCCAATCCTCTCGCGCCAAAGTTTTAGGCGAGCCTTTCTGCCGTTTGATGTGCCAGCCGATTTTCTCTAAAGCAGACAGAACTCGTTTAGCTTTAGCGGATTTCCAACTGCTCATGCCGCTTCAAAAATCAAACTTTCAACCTGATTAGGCAAACTCTCGCCGTTTTCCAAACGGTCGGCAATGACGCGCAGAGCCAGCGTTTTTACTTTCCGAATCGCATCTTCGCGCGTCTCGCCGTAAACTAAAACGCCGCTGAGTTCATCAATCTCGGCAATCCAGCATCCGTTTCCTGTTCCAGTTCTATATTTAAATTCATAACTAGCCGACGCTGCCTTCGAGTTTTAAGCCCAGAAGCTTCGTCGCTTCGACGGCGTATTCCATCGGCAGCTCGCGGAAAACTTCCTTGCAGAAACCGTTAATAATCAGCGAAACCGCGTCTTCCTGCGAGATGCCGCGCTGCTGGAGATAAAAAAGCTGTTCCTCGCTGATTTTCGAGGTCGTCGCCTCGTGTTCGACGCGCGCCGTCGCGTTCATCACCTCGATATACGGGAAAGTGTTCGCCTCGGATTTTCCGCCAATCAGCATCGAATCGCACTGCGTGTAATTGCGCGCGCCTTCCGCTTTCGGCATTACTTTCACCAGCCCGCGATACGAATTGTTCGAGCGCCCGGCGGAGATGCCTTTGGAAATAATCGTCGATTTCGTGTTTTTGCCGAGGTGAATCATCTTCGTTCCCGTGTCGGCGACCTGCGCGTTGTTCGTCAGCGCGACCGAGTAAAATTCGCCGATGGAATTGTCGCCCTGTAAAATCACGGACGGATATTTCCACGTAATCGCCGAGCCGGTTTCGACCTGCGTCCACGAAATTTTCGAGCTGCGCCCGCGACACGCGCCGCGCTTGGTGACGAAATTATAGATTCCGCCCTTGCCCGATTCGTCGCCCGCATACCAGTTCTGCACGGTCGAATACTTGATTTCCGCATCGTCGAGCGCGACCAGTTCGACGACCGCCGCGTGGAGCTGATTCGTATCGAATTGCGGCGCGGTGCAGCCTTCGTTATACGCGACGTAACCGCCTTCTTCAGCAACAATTAACGTGCGCTCGAATTGCCCCGAGTCCTGCGTGTTGATGCGAAAATACGTCGAAAGCTCCATCGGGCAGCGCACGCCTTTCGGAATAAAGACGAACGAGCCGTCGGAGAAAACCGCCGAATTTAAAGCCGCGTAATAATTATCGCTGACCGGCACGACCGAACCCAGATATTTTTTGATGAGCTCGGGATAATCGGCGACCGCTTCCGTGAAAGAGCAGAAAATCAC
>DATHBC010000319.1:0-7286 GCA_035296345.1 Pyrinomonadaceae bacterium
AACCCGCGCCCGAACTGCGCGATAAAATCGAAATGGAATGCTTCAACCGCGGCTTAATCATCCTCGGCTGCGGCGCGAGCACAATCCGCTGGTCGCCGCCGCTGATTCTGACAAAGGAAAACGTCGACGTCGCGCTCGAAATTTTCGATGAAGCGATAGCGGCTTCAATCTAAACGAATTTCTTACTGTCAATTTTGAAGGGTCAGCGGAAATAATCTCCGCTGACCCTTTTCGTCTCAAAATCATCTCTAATTCCCGCTTCATGCTCAAACAAAATAATTTCAAAAAAGGTAAAAAGCGTGTAAGGTTTTCGCTCTTTTTTTCATTACTACATGAAAAGGAAATTTATTAGCGAAACCGTTTAAAAGATTTTCTATCCGGTTGATTTCATTCATTTAATCCAACCGGCTGCTATCTGAATCGGCGATATATATTTTCTGCCGAAAATACAAAAAAGGCATTGCAATTCAATTTTAACTGGCGTATATTGTTCAAACATTTAAGCAGTCTTACGCTATTTAACGATTTATATTTGCTCTGCAAAGTATAAAATCCGGCAGAAAGCTCCTGGCGACTTGGAAGAGATTTCGTCTTAGCATTATTTTTCGTAATCTACGCTTCTCAGGTCCATCACGATTCAGGGAATTTTTATCGCACAATTAAATCGGTTCGAACGGCGATTTTCGCAGTTATCCAATAACTTTCAGCAGCAAATCCGTTTTTCCGTTCACATAGTTGTTTGTCCGTAAATTAATATCGGGAGATAAATTAATGTATTCACGAATTTATAATTTTCGTCACTTATTTATTTTAACAATCGTCATGCTATTGTCGGTCGGAGCAAATTTCGTAAACGCACAATTAGTTCCGAAAGAAAATAATTTTTCTTTAAAGGTTGGCGGCGGAATAAAAGAAATCGCTTTCACTTTAAATGATGCAGATACGTCAGATGTGGAATGCACATGGAGTATTGAGGCGAGCAATGATTTTTTTATTGCCCCAAAGCTTAAAACCGGAGCAACAGCAGGTTCGCCAATCAGTCTGGTCGCCAAAAAAGCGTCGACCACTCCTATAAAATTAGAATGCAAAAAAGGCGAGGCTAAAGCAACGATTACCATTTCCAAAATCGAACCGGCGACGTTTACCATTACAGGCTCAGCGAAACAACCGTCGACACTCGATTTGATAAAAGGTCAAACCATAAGTTTGACTGATATTCCGCCAGGCATAGCACTTTTTGCTGAAAATAATAGCGGTAACACACTTGTATTTGCTGAAAAAGATGGTACATATACACTTGAAGCTAACAAATCCAATAACTCAAGCAGTCCGGTCATCTTAAAGGCAAAAATCGGCGACGAGGCGGTTTCGATTAACGGCGCGGATGCCGAAAAAGGCATTCCCGTCAGAATTGCAAATGCAGCGATTATCGACGAGCAACCGATTACAAAAAACACTTCTCGCCCGATTTCCGATTTTTTGAAGATTACCCCGCCGGATGATTTCAAACCCACAATTCCGTTAACCTACAATCCGGCACGTCCCAGTTATGTTGAATATGATCCCGACTTGAAACGATTAAAGGGCTTGCAGACGAGCACCAACGAGAATATAGAAATTGCGAATGACGCTAACATCGGAAATTTCCTCCTTGAGGGTAAAAAGTCATTTTCAGTCAAAATAGTCCCTGCCAAAGTCGGTATCCAAATTATGTCAAACAGCGGCAACGATGTTCTGGTCGGCAGCAAGACCGTGCTCAATGGATTTATCGTCACCGACGAAAACGAGAAGACGCAGATGCCGCTTCAATGGTCGGTTCACGAAAATGACGCGCAATTTGTTTCGGTTCAGAGGGTCGGCACCGAAGTAGAAGTTGTCGGCTTAAGAGTGCCGCCCGACAATAAGCCGATTTCGATAACCGCCAAGGTTATCGGCGACGATGCCGTCCCGGCGGCTACCTTTACGGTCTTTGTCAAAGGCAGAAAAGTCATTACCGATTTCAAACCGATTCTGGTGCGAATTGATATGCTCGACGAAAGAACGGCGAAAGATTTGTTCGGCGGGCGTACCGAGGCAGAATATCATATCGCCAAAATTCGCATCATTAATAATTTGAGCGCCGACCAGGGCGGAGGTCCGGCGAGCTCGATTTTCTTTTTCAGCGACGCGCTCGAAGTGCGGGTTTCGCTCCAAAAAATAGTAGTTAAGCCCAAATCGAACGAAAAGAAGGAATGGCTTGATTTAAGCGCAGACGATATTTACAGCATCAACAACTGGAAAAGATGCGAACCGAAAGATGTCGACAAACAACAAGCAAATATCAGAAACAGAGGTTTAACTATTTGTTCGCTTGGTGCCCAGAGAGAGATTGACGCCTGTAACCGCGTGCCTCGCGATGATGTCAACCGGGATTTAAAAATCAGAGATTGCGTGGCAGAAGTAAAGTTGGATGAAATAGATTGCCAGCAGCGCGCCGAGAGAGCGGCGACCGACTGCGGCTGTAACCAAAACGACACGGATTGCTTAATGCAGTGCAAATTTTGCCAGCGAACAAGAGAAGCTATTGATAATAATCTGCCTCTGCCGACCGTCAACGGGCAGTGGATTCCGTTTCGCCCGTTTATTTATCAGGTCGTCGCCAATACTCACGACCGTCGCGCCGACCGCAGTTTGCGCCACATTGCTTTTCTCGGCGCTAACATTGCGGGCAGCGGACTTTCCTTTTTCACTTCATTTCTAGTTCCGAAACCGTCGAGCGATTTACCGCTTTTTCTGGATAAATATCAGAATTTCGCCATCCCGACCTTTGAAAAATTGTTCCCGAGTTTGCGCGAAGTGCAGAGACAAAACATTATCAATCTGGTGCTGCCGCCGATTGTCGAAGTGCCGTATGGTTCGGACGTGAGCAAATACGTCTTTTTTCCGAAAAAACGAATTATCGGCGTTCTGCCGAATCATCATGTTCGCATTTCGTCAATCAGTTCGTATTACATCACCGTCAGCGTCGGCGTGGTGCAAAAGGATACGGTAATACAAAGATAATGAAAACGCGCGGCAGTAGCCGTTTAAACGGGCGTTTTTGTAATAAAACCGGATAGTTTTGATGCAGATTGGCTGGCTGAAAGGTTCTGCTAAATGGTTGGAAGGTTTTGCTTAATGGCGGATTTTTCCAACCGTTCGGTGAAATAGTTCAGCCAGATAATTTGAAGCGAGTGAGTGGTGGAAAAGCTCCGACAAGCGGTTGCGAAATGCTACGCGGTGGTTGGTGAATTGCGCCGACTGGTAAAAACTATGTGCCAGACGGCGGGTAACTTCAACCAGGTGGGTGGTGCTCGAATGGCAGTGGCGCAAAGCGGACACGGCAATGTGGCGGCGGGAGATAAAAGCGCCGGGAAAGCGATTACGTTTCTGCTGCCTCTGACGACTCCGAGCGTGCCGGAAAAATTCGAGTTTCGCGCCTTGCATGTTCTGAAAAACCAGAGAGTCGGGTAATGGTCGCCGGTACGAACGCTGACGGTCGGCTGAATCGTTCGAGGAAAATTTGTTTTTGTAAATCAATAATTCACTCTAAAAGGAGAAAATATGAACAGAGATAATATTGACATTAAATTCGCCGAGATGACGGCATCCGAATCAATTCGATTGGTAAATTTCGACGGTGCGGAAGTCGTTCCCGGGATTATTAACGACACCTGGTTTTTAATAGTTTCGGGGACGAAACCGTATCTCAACATGGTGGTCGAGCTGAGCCCCTTGATTTATGTCCAGCAGCCGGAATACTGGGGCATCGAGGTCGTCGGTTTTATTCCGGGCGGAATCGGTTTACCGGTAACCGCACCCTACACGACAGACGCGCTTTCGCTTCAAGATATTCGCGGAACGAAAGGCATCGAAATTATCGGCGCAAACAACAGTCAACAGATTGATATTCCGCTCGCCGGAAAGAACGATTATTAATTTGAGCGGATGCCGTTTTAAATGTTTCCGAGCCTGAATTTGCCCGCGTTTACCGCATGCCCTGCCCGAATTGTTCCGTGCCGAACGTGCCGATGCCTTTTAGGCGAAAGCTGAAGACGTAGCGGTTTTCTTTTCTGACGCCGACGTTGTAGGTGAATGCCTGGACGGCGACCGAGCAGCAATCACCGGCGTAGCCGAGTGTATAGAGCGAGCTGATGAGCGGCGTGGTGCGGCGCTCGCGCGAGTTTTGGAAATCGAAGAAAAGCGACGTGCCGCCGAACAAGCCTTTGTCGCGGTCGCCCATAAAGATTGACGGATTCCATTGCGAGCCGCGCAGGGTTCCGGGTTCTTTGTTGGTATTGTGAACCTGCTGTAAAGACGGAATCAGGGTGACGGCTCGCGTGTAATAAAACGTCTGGAAGACTTTCAGCAGCGGCGTGTCGTAACCGACGGTGGCGGAGATGGCGCGCAAGCCGTCGTTTTCGACGCCGACGTCCATTCTCGTATTGACGAAAACGGTTTTTTGCGGGCGATACGTGCCGTCGATGCTGAGCGGCGAAAAGCGGCGCGGCGTGCCGCCGAAGGTGTAAAACGTGAGCTGCGTTATCGGCGCTATCTGGTTGCGCCTGCCGGGAACGAGAGCCTCGCCGAAAGTCTCGTCAAAGAAATATTTCTGCCTGACGGTCAGCGTGAAAATCTCGTACGGCTGAACCGCGAGCGGATTTTTTCCGTCCGTTCCTTTCCCGTTTTCCTCTCCGCTGCCGTTGCCGTTGGCTTTTTCCCGCAGCAGCTTCTGGGCTTCTTCGGTGACGGCTTCCGGGTAGCGGCGCGTGAAGATGCGGTTGACGACGCCGTATTCGATTTCGTTCGTGTCGGTTATCGTGTCGGTGTAATCGAAACGGATGATGCGGTTGAAATTGTCCACGCCCTTGATTAAGCGATACGTCAGATAAGGCTCGATGGTGTGGCGAAACTTGAAAGTGTCGTCTTCCGAGTCGTAATAATTTTTGGCTAACGCGACCGGGCGCACGTCAAATTCAAGCTCGCCGTATTTGCGGACTTCGTCGCGGCTGACGACCTGGCGCAGATTGTCGAGCGAGTCGGAATAATACGTGACGCGCATTCCAGCGGTCGCCGTGAAATTGAAATATTTCGTGCCGAACGGGACGGAAATCTGCGGGTGAACGTCGAAACGCTGACCGAGCAGCGGCGTGACAATCGGTTCGCCTCCGGTGCGCTGGCGATAAAGCTCGATATTGTTGACCGATTCGCGGCGCGAGACGCCTTCGGCGGTCGCATTGAACGAAAAATAAATGTTGTCGCTCAAAAAGCTGAGCGGCGACGGGCGTTTTTCAAAGGTGATGCTCGGCAGATTGCGCGTCCTGACGAAAACGTTGGGAATCGAAATTTCCTCAGAGCGCGCCAGAAAGTTCAGAGAATAACTGCCCCAGCTTTTGTTCAGAGACACTTTCGAAACTTCAATCGGCGAAATCACCTGCTGAATCGAATCGGAAAACACCTGCCGGAAAGCAAGATTCGACGTCAGGCGCACGTCCGCCGAAGCCGTCCAGCCGTCCGGAAAATAATGAACGCCCTCGGCGTAAAAAAGCGAGCCGCCCTGGTCGGGTTTTCGCGCCCCGTTTTCGTCCGTCTCCGAGCCGAAAACGCGGTCTTTGACGGCGAAAAAACCGAAGTTGAAATACGAGCGCGAATTGGCGCGCGTCCGGGCGTCCAGACCGAATCCGATGCCGCGCGCGCTGTAGATGTCGCCGCGAAAAGTGACGTCGGCGCTGCGCCCCAGGGTTTGATAATAGGCGGTCGAAAGCCGGAAGCCTTTGTTTGCCGAATAGCCGACGGTCGGCGTCAGAAAACCGGATTGACGGTCGCGTTTTTCAATCGGAATCGTCGCGAAGGGAAGCGGCACGATTGGAATGTCGCGGACGCGGAACTGCGGCTGTTTGAGCTTGACGCGGTCGTTGGATTTGATGCTCGCCTCTTTGGCGGTAAAGCTCCATTGCGGCACGGCGTCTTCGCAGGCGGTAAATTTCCCGTTTTTGACGACGATTTCGTTTTCGGAAACGCGCTCGACTCTATCAGCCGTAAAATAAATAATCGTGCCGTCGCTGGTTTGATTGGTAAAGCCGGTCGAATCGACGAAATAGCCGAGCTTGGTTTTGTAATTCCATTCCGCTCGCGTGCCCGTGATGCGCTCGTCCTCGCCCTTGTCGAAAACGACGTTGCCTTCGGCGAGCATCCTGCCTTCGCCTTCGAAAAGCGTCACTTTATCCGCCTGCAACCGATAAACCCCGTAGCGCACGTCGACGTTTCCCTGATGCAGGAGGACGCGCTTTCCCTTTTCGCCCTCGGTGCTCAGGCGGTCGGATAAAACGACGACTTCATCGTCCGCCGCGCCGCCGTTTTCCTGTTTTTGACCGCTGCCGCCGTTATCGTTTTTTTTCGGTTGCGGCGTCGCGGTCTGCTCGGGCGAAACCGGGTTGATGTTCGGCGTGTCGGTTATCGGGTTGGAGACTTTGCGGTCAACCGGATTCGGGTCCTGAGCAAATGAAAAAGCCGCGAAAACACACGCCAGAAGTATCGAAAGAGGAATTTTGAAAACCGATTTGTAACGCATTTTTGAATCCGAAAATTAATTTGATGCTAACACGGAACCGGGCAAATAAAAAAGTCTTGTGCTAGAATGATTTTGCCGCAAACGGCGCGGATTACTTCAAGAATCTTGATACCTTCCTTAGTTTCAATGATTTTCTGAAACCGGCGTCTTTTGCGGCTTTTTTTATAAAAAAACCCGGATTTAAGAAACTTGGATGCCGGTCGGCTCTTTCGGGCTGCCGCGCATTATGCCGTGAGAAGCCGCCGTTATTCGGTTTCCGCGAATCTGCCGCGCGGCAGCAGTCAAAGCCGCCCTTAATCTTTAAACACCGTGTTATACTCGTTTTTGTGCAAACGACCTTTTCAGGCTCTCTGACGTAACTTAACGCAGCGGCAACGCCCTGTTTCTACTATGAACCAGCCGAACATTCTGATTGTCGAAGACGAAGAATTGATGCGCGCGATTTTGCGCGAATTGCTCGAAACCGAAGGCTATAAGGTTTTTTCCGCCGATTCAGCCGAGACGGCGCTGGAAGTTTTCACGACCGAAGACGTCGCTCTGACGCTGACCGACATAAAAATGCGCGGCATGGACGGGCTGGAACTGCTCGACCAAATCAAGACGATTGACGAGGACGCGCTCGTCATTATTATGACCGCTTATTCGTCGGTCGACTCGGCAATCTCGGCGCTTCGGAAAGGCGCGTACGATTACATTA
>DATHBC010000320.1:0-1771 GCA_035296345.1 Pyrinomonadaceae bacterium
GATTTCGTTGACGGCTTGACGACGATTGCCGGAAACGGCGACAGTTTCGCGCAGACGGGCATCGCGATTCACATCTATCGCGCCAATAAATCAATGCGCGACCGGTATTTTTATAACGCCGACGGCGAGATGCTTATCGCGCCGGAAAAGGGACGAATCGGAATTTTGACCGAGCTCGGCGCTTTGCGCGTCGGCGCGGGCGAGATTGCCGTCATTCCGCGCGGTTTGAAATTCGCGGTCGCGCTCGGCGACGCGCAGGCGCGGGGCTACATCTGCGAAAATTACGGCGCGCAGTTTCGCCTGCCCGATTTAGGTCCGATAGGCGCGAACGGTCTGGCGAATCCGCGCGATTTTGAAACGCCCGTCGCCTGGTTTGAAGACAAAGACGGCGCGTGCGAAATCGTCGCCAAATTCGGCGGCAACCTGTGGGCTTGCGAAACCGACCATTCGCCCCTGGACGTCGTCGCGTGGCACGGCAATTATGCGCCTTACAAATACGATTTGCGACGCTTTAACACCATCGGCTCAATCAGTTTCGACCATCCCGACCCGTCGATTTTCACGGTTTTGACTTCGCCTTCCAATGATGCGGGCGTCGCGAATTGCGATTTCGTAATTTTCCCCGACCGCTGGCTCGTCGCCGAAAACACTTTTCGCCCGCCGTGGTATCACCGCAACGTGATGAGCGAATATATGGGCTTGGTTTACGGTCAATACGACGCGAAAGAGGAAGGCTTCGTGCCCGGCGGCGGCTCGCTCCACAACCAGATGAGCGCGCACGGACCCGACCTCGACGCTTTTGAAAAAGCTTCGAACGCCGAGCTGCAGCCGCAGAAACTTTCCGGCACAATGGCGTTTATGTTCGAATCGCGCTACATCATCCGCCCGACCCGCTTTGCCATGGAAACCGCCGCTTTGCAGCCCGAATATTTTGAAGTCTGGCAAAAACTGAAAAAGAATTTTAAGATGTAATAGCTATGTTGCCGCAGGAAAAGCTCAAATACACTTTGGACGATTACATCGAGCTCGAAAAAACAAGCGAAGAACGCCTGGAGTTTTGGGACGGAAACGTCTGGTCGATGAGCGGCGCAAGTCTGCCGCATAATCAGGTTCAAGGCAATATATATTTCGCTTTGCGCTTAAAATTGCGCGGGAAAGGCTGTAATATTTTTTCTTCCGATATGCGTGTCAAAGTTCCCGCTTATTTGCCGTATCGCTATCCTGATATATCGGCGTTATGCGGTGAAGCGAATTTTGAAAAATTAAAAGGTCTCGACGTTTTGACCAATCCGCAGTTAATCGTCGAAATTTTGTCCGATTCGACCGAAGCTTTCGACCGCGGCGATAAATTCACTTATTACAAATCAATCGAAAGCTTTATTGAGTATTTACTCGTCGCGCAGCATCGCCCGCACGTTACGCAGTATGTCAAACAGGCTGATAATTCCTGGTCTTATAAAGAAGTCAACGAGCTTTCGGAAAAAATTTATGTTGCCTCGCTCGATTGCGAATTAAATCTCGAAGAGCTTTACAGGGACGTTATTTTTCCCTCGGATGTCCTGCCATTTCAAAGGGGAGAATTTGCCGAATAAATGAGCGAACACATCAAAGAACCCGTCCGCGCGCTGCTCGCCGGAATTGTCGATTACGCCGGACTTTTTCCGCCGTCCGCGCTGTCGATGCCGGAAGCGGTCATCAATTACGCGACCTACAAAAACAGCAATTACAACTGGATGCTCGGACGCTTTGTCGTGCCGGTCGGCAGGCTCGC
>DATHBC010000321.1:0-2899 GCA_035296345.1 Pyrinomonadaceae bacterium
TACTCAGCACTCAGTACTCAGTGCTTTCCTCTATTTCATGTTAAAGGGCGGACGGTTTTGCGGTGGTTGATAATCGTGTGCGCGACGACCGTAATGATGATAATCGCGCCGCCGATGATTGCCCATTGGCTCGGCGTTTCACCGACGAAAAGAAAAACCCAGACCGGATTCAGCAGCGGCTCGACAAAGCCGATAATGCTGGCGTCGAGCGAGCGCACGCCGCCCGCGATTCCGCTGGTGAATAAAACGTATGCGATGCCGATTTGAAAAACGCCTAAGAATAAAATCGCCAGCCAGTCTTTTCCGTTCGGGGCGGGCGGATTCTGCCAGAGCAGCGGGAGCATAAACAGCACAATCAAAAGATTGCCGTAGAAAACCGACAGCGCCGGATTCCTGTTTTCGAGCGAGCGCGGGTGACGCAGAAAGACGAAATACAAGCCGAAAAAAATGCCGGAAAGCAGCGCGACGATGTTGCCGAGAAAAACGTTCGAGGCGAGCCGGTTTTCCGCCGCGCCCGGCGTTTCCAGAAAAAACAGGCTCATTCCGGCGAGACAGAAAACCACGGTTATCAAATCGGGAAAACGAAATTTTTCCTTCAGGATAAACGGCGAGAGAACGAGAATGTAAATCGGCGCGGTGTATTGCAGAAAAATCGCGTTGGCGGCGGTCGTCTGTTTGTTGGCGTAGACGAAACAGCTCAGCGTGCCGGCGTACAGAAGCGAGGTCAGCAAGGTGAAACGGTCGAGCCGCAAGCCTTTCCGGTAAGTGAAAATCGCCACCGTAATCGCCGCGAAAAGCGAGCGCCCGGCGTTGACGGCAAAAGCGTCGAGCGTCGTCATCTTGATAAAAAGCCCGCCCGTGCTCCAGAGCAGAACGGCGAGCAAAACCAAAATTACCGGCGGCAGGCTAAGCAGATTTTTATTCATTCCCAATCCATCATATTTTGTTTATAATCAAATGCAAATACCGGGTGTTTGTTTGCCTCTCGCAGACAGACGGACGGGCGAGCCGAGAGCAGTTTTCTCTGCTGCCGTGTAAAAATCAAATTCAATTTATTAAGAAAGAAACTTTACGGAGAAGTCCCTGAATGAGCGATAGATTTGTGCGGCTTTTAGTCAGCCGCGCACTATTTGTGACGGCATTTTGTTTGTTTTTATCAGGTTTTGTTCCAGTTTTGAAGGTTCTGGACGCAGTTGCGGACGCGGATTTCGTGAGCGTCGAATGAATCGAAGAAAAACCGCAATCTCTTTTTAAGATTTAAAGCCCGGTTAAGCTTCGAAGAGAAAAAAGCCGATTCGATTGAAACCGAATCGGCTTTTTTCTTTTAAGAACGGTTAAAACGCCTACATCAGTTGATTTTTTGTGGCTTCTTTAACCACCGTGCGATTAGCTTTCGCCGAAGTGGTCGCCGGTTCCAGCTCGGTTTCTTCGACGTTGCCGTATATTTTTTTGCCGAACACGCCGTTCCACGGCGGAATGACAATCGTCGCGTTGCCGTAGGCTTTCGCCTGACACGCCAGACGCAGGAAAGGTTTCTCGTCCTCCGGTTGGTTATAGCCGAAAACTTTGATTTGTTTTCGTTCCAGGCGCGAAACCTCGGAAAGCTTTTCCTGCCCGCCGAGAACGCCGACCCAGCAAGTGCCGCAAGCCGCCGAGCGACATTCGACCGGAATCACGCCTTCCCAGCGGCGCTCGTCCATCGCTTTCCAGTCCCGCGACTGGTCTTTGGCGGCGGCGGTGGCGAGCTCTTCGTCGTAAATAATTTTGAATCTCGCTTTGCCGTCGGTCTCGTCGTAATTGACGGAGAATTTTTTATCGATTGTTTTCAGAAAACCGAAAAGCCCTTGCGAATCGTCCCTGGCGCGTTCCGCCAGAATTTCCTTGGCGGATTTTTTCGCTTGCCGGTCGTCGACGAAAACTTTTCCTTCCGCCGCTTTGAAAGCGTCGAAGCCGACCTGCACGAGCGTCATCAAGCCGGTCAGAACGATGCCGACGGCGAGACATTCGGTCGTTTTCGCCGACTTCGCGACCGCTCTGGCGATGGCGCGGACTTCCGTTTTTAAATCCGCGTTTTCGGTATGAAAGCTTTCGGCGTGATTGAAGACGGCGGCTTTGGTTTCCCGCCAGAAACGATGTCCGTAGAGAAATTTATGCGATTCGTCAATCTGGTCTTTTAATTCGTATTTGCCCTGGAGAACGAATTTCTGAATCGCTTCTTCTTTGTTTTCAACGGCTTGCAGGTATCGAAAAAGCGCCAGCGGATAAAAGCGAAACCATATCTGCACGGCGTTGCGGTCGACCTCGTGAATTTCGGGCAAAAGCTCGGAGACTGTTTCGAGCCACGCTTTTTCGTCAAACTGATTTAAAAATGCTTCGAATTTATTGCTCATAAAACTTTAAAATAAATAAAAAAGCCCTGCTTGAATTTCCTGTATCGGTCAAAGAGGGAATTTTACCCGGAAAATTTGATTTGTGCAAAAGTTCACTTGACAATCGAGTGCCTGTTTCGTAGAATCTGAAGTTTCGGACATTGCTTCCGAGACAAACAGTAGCGAGCCTGCTCGCGGTTTGTTTTGAATGCGTAGAGCGTTTGGTTTTCAAACGCGAACAGTTATTGTGGCGTAAAACTGGGTTTTTTAAAAATTCAGGGCAAACCAACCGAGTTTGCTTACCTTTATTAAAATAAAGCCACGCCACAGAAAAGTTAATGACTTGAGAAGTTTCGAGGGAAGTCAGAATCTACGCTGGAATAAAAATAAAAAAGACGTTCCCTAAGGTTTAATCATTAATTTATGTCGCAAGTAGCCGCTTGCGCTGACTGCCGAACAAGTTTCGGCAAGAGGCAGGTTTAGGGGTTACTTTCGCTTTTATTTTCCGGAAGAGAGTTAAAAAAGAATGC
>DATHBC010000322.1:0-8922 GCA_035296345.1 Pyrinomonadaceae bacterium
TAATTTTCCAGGGCTTTCGCGGCAAAAGCAGCCGGCGCAATTCGTTTTTCGGGATAAAACCGCAGAACGTTTGAAGAATCCGCCTGAAAATCCAGAAACAGACGCGACTGACCGGGCAGCTCGGCAAAGGGAATTGTCTCGATTTTGAAAGAATTTTTCTGCTGCTGCCGCAAAAGACCGACCGATTCGTGATTCATTGCGCAATTATATGATTCAATTCCGCCAAGTTACAAACGAAAAGGACGGCTTCCGCCGGCGCGAAACCCGTCCCTTTTATTTTAACCCGCAGGATTAATTTCCCGTTGAAGAAATGCGCGGGCGCGTGGTGTTCGAAGCCGCAACGGGCGTGCGATCCAGACGGTAGATTCCCGACGAATGCGTGCCGACCAGAATGCGGTTCGGGTCTGTCGGGTCGAAGGTCATCGCCCAGTAGCGGCGACTCGCCATATTCATCTCTTTCGTATCGACGCGCTTCCACGTTATGCCGGCGTCAGCCGATTGATAAATTCCGCCGTTGGCTTCGAGCGCGCTGGCGACTAAAACTTCGTCCGTGTTGCTCGGGTTGACGAGAATGCTCGTGTAGTTTCCGAGCGGCAGATTTCCGCCGCGGCGCATCCATGTTTTTCCGCCGTCGCGCGAAAGATAAAGCGTCTGCTTCGTGCCGATGTAAATTCTTTCCGGACGTTTCGGGTCGACCACAATCGCGCTAATCGGCGCGTTGTCCGGCACGCCTTCGACCCGCCGCCACGTTTCGCCGTCGTCGCGCGAAACCATCAAGCCGGAAGTCGCCGTGCCCGCCCAGACGGTCTGCGGCTGCGCGGATGAAGTGTAAATCGTGTAGACTTTTTCCTTCTCCATGCCTTCGCCGAAGTAGATTTTTTCCCAGCCGGCGTTGATGTCATAGGTGCGATACAAACCGCTGTCCGTGCCGGCGATGATGCCGTTTTTTCCGTCCTCGGTGTGAATCAGAACGTTAATCTGTTCGGTCAGAGCCGGGACTTTCCCGCTCGCGTCAACGGCGGGCGTCACGGGCGTCGGTTCGGCGACCGGAGCGGATTTCGCTTTGGGTTTAGCCGCGACGGCTTTGCGCTTGGTCGCCGGAGTCGCGCGTTTTTTCGGCTGCGGCTTCGGTTTCGGCGGCGTCAGATGCGTCCACGAAAGCCCACGGTCGTCCGAGCGAAAAGCGCCGATGTTCGTGCCGAGATAAATCGTGTTCGGGTTGACGCGGTCCTGCAACAGCGTATACGGCGAAATGCGGTTGGCGACCAGATTTTTCATCGCGGGCTGCCACGTGACGCCGGCGTCCTGGCTGATAAAGAAAAATCCGCCGCCCGTGGCAGTGTTGTGCGTCGCGGCGTAGAAACGATTCGGACGCTCGATGTCGGGCACGACCGAAAGCGTAAAGCGGCTGGTAAAATTACCGTTCGTCGGCTCGAAATTTTTTCCGCCGTCGGTCGAAACCATCACGCCGTAATTGTTTGTGGCAATATAGACGCGGTTGGCTTCTTCGGCGTGGACGGCGATGGAATTGACCTCCAGCTCGCGCGAAGTAGTCATCATCCATGACTTTCCGGCGGCTCCGGACATCCAGAAACCTTCGGTCGTCGCCGCATAATAAGTGCCGGAAATCGCCGGGTTAAATTTGATGTCGCGCGTGCGCCGCGCCTGCGACGGGATGCCCTGAATCTTCGCCCATTTTTCGCCCTTGTTGAAGGATTCGTAAATGCCGCTGCAAGCCGAGGCAATCACGTGGTCGGGATTTTTCTGGTTAATCTCGATGGCGAAAACGTCCGAATCATCGAGCATACCGTTTTTGATAAGCCGCCAGTTTTTCCCGCCGTCGGTCGTTTTGTAAGCGCGCCACGTCGTTCCGGCGTAAATTATACTCGGGTTGCGCGGGTCGATTGCCAGCGAATCGATGTTCAGCGGCAAGGTCGCGGATTCGATTTTTTTCCAGTCGTCGCCGGAATTATTGGAAATCCAGATGCCTCTGACGCCGCCGACCAGGATAATGTTTGGGTCGGAGACCGACTGCACCATCGCGTGAATGGCTTCGTTTTTCAGCTCTTTGGCTTCCTTCCAGGTCGCGCCGCCGTCAGCCGATTTAAAGAAACCGCCCGGCTCCAGGTGTCTGTGACCGGAAGTGTAAATGACGTTTGAATCGCGCTCGTCGACTTTCAGATTGTCGAGAATCAGCAGCGGACGATTAAAATTAACCAGAAAATGCCAGGTTCTGCCGGCGTCGCCGGAAGTGTGAACCTGCCCGTCCAACGTGCTGATATACAGGCGATTCTTGTCTTTCGGGTCAATCGCCACGGCGCGCACGTCGCCGCCGTTCGGACCGATAATCTGCCAGCCTTTAAAAATCCTGGCTTCGTTATTGAATTCGCCGCCGAGGGCAAACGCCGCTCCGGCAGGAGCAACGGCAACGTTAGCCAGCAGACAAGCCGAAAATACCAGAACCGTTAGCAATCTATTCAGCAGCGCAATACTATCTTTTACTATTTTCATGGTTTAAAACTTTCTATTGAAACTTTTGAACTAAACGTTGTGGAAGCCGCCAGTTAAAAAAATATACAACCACTGCTCAGATGTATATAACGCGAAAGGTTGTTGCCTTTATTTAACCTTAGACTCATCAATGAATGAATTTTGCGAATTGTGACCGAAAAGGAAGCTGTCTGAGCGCGAAAAGCTTCCCTGCTGCCTATTATCCACAACTGTTAAACACTTGGCAAGAGTTTCCTGCAAAAAACTTAAAGAAAAACTTAAAGAAAAACGAGTAACGTCTCTGAAAAGAGAAACGTTACTCGTTTTTAAGGAAATGTTTCGCGGCTGTTGCCGTCAAAGCGACAGCCGCGAAAGCTAAGTTTAAATTACCGATCGATGTCAGCCTCGGTTCTGCCCGCCGGAATTACATAGAGCCGCGTGAAGATTTCCGTAGCATTGGTATCGCCTCTTTCGATGCGGATACGGTCAGCCGGGAATCTGCGCAATCTCATGTGATTACGGATAAGAGCTTCACGTCTGGCAGCTTCTCTTTCCGGTCCGTCTATAAGGATGAAGCCGCTCGCCGTCGGGTCATTTCTGAGCGCAACGAAGAAGTTATCGAGTCTGCCTCTGACTTCGTCATTCTGGAGCGCTCCAAAAGTATCGAAAGGCGTAACTCTTATTCTTCCTGACGTCGGCGCTGTTTCAGAGCGCTGTCTCTCACAGGTTTCACAAAGTCCGGTGCCCTGAATATCGACGGTTGCCGTGATGTTCGAGTCGAACAAGTCGGCAGGTACTCTGACCGTAATGCTCGGAGTTCCCTGACCGCTTTCAATCGTTCCGGCGCTGACCGTCCAGTTATAGGTAATGTTTTCGGCAGTTCCGCCGCTGACATTAGCCGTAAAGGTCATCGTATCGCCCGGATTCGTCACGCCCGAAGGTCCGCTAATCGTAAACGTCGGACATTCGCACGGCGGACGCGGAGTTTCGCAATTCGGGCAATCTCTGACTTCGATGGTTCTGGTTTCGGTTTTACCGCAAACGCCGCAACCGTCGTCAGCGCCAGCCGTAATCGTGTAAGTTCCCGGTCTGACGCCCGATAAATCCCAGGTCACGTTTGCGCCCTGACCGACGATGCGTCCGCCTGAAACCGTGTAGTTATAGGTCAGCACGTCGTTTTCCGGGTCAACCGCCGTCGTCGTTACGCGGACGGTCGGTTCTGCGCACTCACCACCAGCAGGCGGATTCGTTCCCGGAGGACACGGCAGACTTACGGAAGTTCTGTCAAAGACAAGCTGGGTCACGTTCGGCGGCAGATTAATCGGCGGAGTTACGCCGCGTTTGTTACGACGACCGATAAAGCCCTGGACAATAAATCCATGCGGGTCGGTCGACGCCGTAAAGCCGCGGATAGCGCCGGTGCTGGTAAAGACGGGGGAATTAACCGTTCCGCCCGGCACGTTGCCGACGACCGATATATTCTTTGCGTCATTATCTTCAATAAAGTCCTGATCCTGTGAATTGAAGTGGCGACGATAGGCTAAGCCCAAGCCCACCCAGCGAGCCGGGAACCAGCGGAAGCCCGCCAGACCTTCAATCGGACTGTTTTCAAAAGCGTTCGGCGTGCGTCCGCCGACGTACTGCGTGGAACGGAATTCCAGAATCGGCTGGAAATAACGGTTCACCGGAAAGTCAACCGCGACGCCTGCCAGAACTTCGTCCGGACGGTCTAACAAGGTAAATTCGCCGTTCGGGAATTCGCCCTTGACGCTGCTGTTATAGTTGTAACCGAGGTTTGCCGAAACGTTCATCCACGTGCGCACGCGCGCATCGCCGAACAGAACGACGCCGATGTCGCCCCTGTTTCCGCCCGGGCTTGCGCCGCGCTGAAGCTGGTTCCAGCCGCTAAAGTCATCCGCTTTGTCCGCATACCAGCGATAGTACGCGATAAGTCCGACGCCGACCGGATTGCTCGGTCCCGTAAAGCGCCATTTTGCGCCCGCGGTGAAAGTATTAAACGCCGATTCGCCGTAGGTACGGTTAATAAACGGAGCGTCCGGCAGATAGCTCGGAGCTAAAGTAAACACCGTCGGAGCCTGGTTCAGCGCGTTACAGTTTGCGACGGTCGGCGTGGCTGCCGTACAAACGGTTTGCAGCACTAAGCCGGGCAGGATGCCGCCGACCGGCGAGCCGAGACCCGGAAACAGGTCGGCGCCGTTGCCGCCCTGAACCGGCGGTCCGATGGTCGGGAAAGTGCCAGCCGGAAATCCGAAAATCGGACCCGACGGGAAAAACAAACCGAAGTTGCCGACGCCGCCGCCGACATACGGGTATTGCAGAAACGGCTGCTGTCCCTGCGGGCGGAAAATCGCCGCGTTGCCGAACTGGCTCGTGCCCGGACCGCGCGGCGCTAAAATGATAGCCGCCGGGCTGACCAAAGCGCTGCCGGTCGGGTTTGCCGTGCCGATTCCCGTCGTCGTTCTTCGCAAGCGCGAGTTGGGAAGATAAAAACCTGAAAGATTGTCAGGAGTATTAACTTTTATCGCCCGGTAGGCGTCCGTATTAAAGAACAATTCCAGATGGTTACTCAGACCGACCTGGAAGCTGACCGGAACTTCGACAAAATCAGCATTGCCCGGGTCGCGGTCAAAATTGCTGTAAGCGATACTAAAAGTAAATTCGCCGCGTCTTAAAGTCTGTCCGTCGTAAATGGTAAAAAGACCGGTCGGACCGCCCACCGGACCGCCTGTGCCAACAGTCGGTGCCGTATTTCTCGGGTCGTTTTCCGATCTCGGTGCCTGAGCCGACACTGCTATCAGCAATGCCAACATAGTAAGCGCGATTATAAACGCTTTTTTCGCGAGTCTCATCACATTCCTCCGCCGAAAATTAATATTAAAATTTAATTTTAAATCGTAGCCTGCAGAAGGTTATCCATAAAGCTACAAGCAAATTATTGCTTCTGCTGAAAACAGTCGTTGACTGGTACTTTCAGCCAAAGTAATACAAGAAACTAATTTGTTTCAAAACTTTTTATAAGTTAGTATCGCCGAAATGTCAATAATTTATTTCTTTTCAGCAAATACTTCCTCGTAAAGACATTACTGCATATTTAGTTGAAAATCAAGCAATTTATTTAATCGCAGGACAAATAAACGGCATTTCAACCTCAGGCATAAATGCCGCGCATTTTCGTGTCGTAGGCGACACGGTCAATCGCCATCATGTAAGCCGCCGTCCGCGTGTCGACGTTATGCTTGGTCGCATAACCGCAAAGCTCGTTAAAAGCGGCGACCATTTTATCCTGCAAGCGTTCGTTGACCTCGTCTTCGCGCCAGAAATAACCCATCCGGTCCTGCACCCATTCAAAGTAGGAAACGGTCACGCCGCCGGCGTTTGCCAGGATGTCCGGGATAACGAAAACGCCGTTGTCGTGCAGGATTTTATCGGCTTTGGGCGTCGTCGGACCGTTTGCGCCCTCGGCTAAAATCTTGCATTTAATGCGGTCGGCGTTTTGCGACGTAATCTGGTTTTCCGTCGCGCACGGCGCGAGCACGTCGCATTCGATTTCCAGCAATTCGGAGTTGCCGACCGCTTCTGCGCCCGTATAACCTTCAAAAGATTTCGTCGTATTCAAATAATTCAGAGCTTCGGGAATGTTGATGCCCTTTTCATTATAAATTCCGCCGCCGACATCGGAAATCGCAATTATCTTATAGCCTTTCTCATGCATCAAAGTCGCGCCGATTCCGCCGACGTTTCCCGCGCCCTGCACGACGACGGTCGTTTCTTCGGGCGTCAAATCAAATTTTTTAATCGCTTCGTCCACGACGAACTGGACGCCTCTTCCGGTCGCCTCGCGCCGACCGAGCGAGCCGCCGAGCGCGACCGGCTTGCCCGTCACGACCGCCGTCACCGTATGGCGCGCGTGCATGGAATATGTATCCATAATCCACGCCATCGTCTGCTCGTTCGTGTTCATATCCGGCGCGGGAACGTCCTTGTCGGGACCTATAAAATCAATCAACTCAGCCGTGTAGCGTCGCGTCAGGCGTTCCAGCTCGCCCTGCGACATCTGTTTCGGGTCGCAGACGATGCCGCCCTTGGCGCCGCCGAAAGGAACGTTGACGACCGCGCATTTCCACGTCATCCACGCCGATAAAGCCTTGACTTCATCAAGCGTCACGTCGGGCGCGTAGCGGATTCCGCCTTTCGCCGGACCGCGCGCGAAATTGTGCTGGACGCGATAGCCTTCAAAGACTACGAGGTGTCCCGAATCCATCTTGACCGGAATATAAACTTTGATTTCCCGGCTCGGAACACGCATTACCGTATATAAATCAGGGTCTAAACCCAGAAGCGCGGCGGCGCGGTCGAAGCGTTCGCTCATCGCCTCGAAGGGATTTTTTTCGTCGCTTCCCTTAAAACGCCGCAT
Organism: Pyrinomonadaceae bacterium; assembly: GCA_035296345.1. Taxonomy (GTDB): domain Bacteria; phylum Acidobacteriota; class Blastocatellia; order Pyrinomonadales; family Pyrinomonadaceae; genus JALZHR01. The sequence continues at coordinate 6,926 of DATHBC010000322.1, forward strand.
TTCATCTGCCATCGGATTGGTCGTTGCCATTTTGTTTGCTCTCCAAAATTTTCGGGCAGGCGTTTAGTCAAACTCTCCACGCCTGCCTTTCATGTTTTATTTATTTTTTAAGATTTCTCTCTAAAATTTCGTTCATTGCGCCAGTCCGATAGCCGTGCAAATCGAGCGTTACGTAGCGAAAACCGAGTTTTTTGAACTCTTCCGCCAATTGGTCGACGGTTTCCTTACGCAAAGCTCGTTCCATTTCAGCGGGCGCGATTTCCAGACGCACCAGTTCGCCGTGATACCGGACGCGAAATTCCGTGAATCCGAAGCCTCGCAGGACGGCTTCGCCGCGCTCGATTTTGCCGAGCCGTGCTATCGAAACCGGAATGCCGTAGGCGATGCGCGACGATAAACAAGGGCTCGCCGGAGCGTTCCAGGTCGGCAGGTTCTGCCCGCGGCTCAGCTCGCGGATTTCCGCCTTGCTCATCCCGACCTCCACGAGCGGACTGCGCACGCCTTTCTCCCGCGCCGCTTCTCTGCCCGGACGGAAATCGGACAGGTCGTCCGTATTGGAACCGTCCAAAACGAATTTCAGATTTTTTTCGGCGGCAAAGGAAAATAATTTGCCGTAAAGCTCGGTTTTGCAGAAATAGCAGCGATTCGACGGGTTGGCGCGATAATCGGGATTCTCCAGCTCGTCGGTTTGGATTTCGACGTGATTCAGATGGAAATCGGCGGCGATTTTTAGGGCGGTCTCGCGCTGGATTTGCGAAACGCTCGGCGAGATGCCCGTCACGCAGACTGCCTTTGCGCCGAGTTCCTGCGCGGCGATTGCCGCGACGTACGAGCTGTCGACGCCGCCGCTGAAAGCGACCAACACCGATTGCATCTCGCGCATCATACGGCGGAGGCTTTGTTCCTTTTCCAGTGCGGCTCGGCTCGGCGCGGGCGCAGTGATTTCTTCGGTTTGTGCCATTTTTTCGGGCGAAAACTTTTGATTTTCGCCGCGGAATCTCAAAACCAAAATCTTATCGCACGCGAAACCGGCGCGCAACTGTCGTTTAAGAAGTTTTGAGATTTGAATTTCAGGTTCTGAGTTTCGCGCCTCGCTTTTGCAGCCGGAAATTCACATCTCGAAACTTAAACCTTTATCTGTAATGTCAACTCGTGCTAATATGCTTTTGTCTACCCCCGACTCAAAATTTAAAGTGAGATTTTTTTCGATGTTCTTTGCCGTTCGTCGCCGTCGATTTTTGTCCGCGCTTTGCGCCGTCGTTTTGACGCTCGCTTTTTCCTCGCTCACTTTGGCGCAGGAAGAATCGTCGAGCGCCGCCGACCCGGTAAAGATTTTCAATCAGGGACAGGACGCGCACGAAAAAGGCGATTTTGCGGCGGCGATAAAGTTTTACGACGAAGCCTTGAAAATCATTCCCGAATTTCCGGAAGCCGAATACCAGCGCGCCGCCGCCCTGCTTTCTCTGAATCGCGCGGACGAAGCCGAAAAAGGTTTTCGCCGCGCCGTCGAATTGCGCGAAGACTGGACGCTGCCGCTCGCCACGCTCGGCTCGCTTTTAGTGCGCAGAAACAATTTCGCCGAAGCCGAAAAGCTTTTGACCCGAGCGATTGAGCTCGACGAATTAAATTCTCCGGCTTACGTCGCGCTCGCCGAGCTGCGTTTAAAAACGAAGGCGGCGGAAACCGTTCTGAAGGATTTGCTCGGAAAACTGCAAAATCTGTCGATGAAGGCAAAGCCGACGGCGGCAATCTGGGCGGCGCGCGGCGCGATTGAACGCGCGCTCGGCGATAAAGCGGCGGCAAAGACGAGCGTCAGCCGCGCGCTTGCGCTCGAGCCCGTAAATTCGTTTGCCTTAACGGAACAAATCGAGATTTCGCTGGCGGAAGGCGATTACACGCGCGCCGTCGGCGACGCCCGAACGCTCGTCAAATCGGAGCCTCATTCGGTGAGCGGAAAACTTTATCTCGCGCGCGCCTATGCCGAAAGCGGAAATTCG
>DATHBC010000323.1:0-2645 GCA_035296345.1 Pyrinomonadaceae bacterium
ACGGCGCGAGCACCAAGCCCTTGATTGTCGGCGCTGCGCCGACGCCGCTCAACCAGGTTTTGACCTTAAACGGCTTCGGCACCGCCGCCGACGAGATGGCGCGCCTGACAGCGATGAACAACGCGCGGACGCGCGATTTGAATTACACTTTGATTCAGCAGGCGAGCGCGATAACGCAGCAAGCCGTCAACGTCAGCCAGCAGCTCAACACCGACCCGACGCTGAACGTGACGTTTCCGACCACGTCGCTCGGCAATCAACTGCGTCAGGTCGCCAAGCTGATAAAGCTCAGAACGCTGCTCGGCATGAGCCGCCAGATTTTCTTCGTTCAGATTGGCGGTTTCGACCATCACAGCAACCAGTTAGGAAATCACGATAGTTTATTGACGCAGGTGAGCCGCGCGATAAAGGCTTTTTACGACGAGATGACGGCGCAGGGCGTTTCCAATCAGGTGACGACCTTTACGATGTCGGATTTCAACCGCACGCTCAATCCGGCGGGCAGCGGCAGCAGCGTCGGCACGGACCACGGCTGGGGCGGATATTATTTCGTCGTCGGCGGCGCGGTCGCGGGCGGCAATTTCTACGGCAGACCGACCTCGAACGGCACTTTCGTTCCGACGCTGGCGATGGGCACGGGCGACGACGCCGACACGCGCGGGCGCTTTATCCCGTCGGTTTCGGTCGAGCAGTACGCCGCGACGCTGGCGCGCTGGTACGGCTTGGCGGACGCCGACATCCCGCTCGCCTTTCCGAATATCGGCAACTTCTCCGGCTCAAATCTGGGCTTTATGACGTAAAAGTAAACGGAAAACGGAAAACGGATAATGGAAAATGTAAAGAGAGGTTTCATTTTCCATTATCCGTTTTCCGTTTTCCGTTAATTTCGTTTACTGCATCGTAAAGTTATACACGATAACTCCCGTCACTTTCACGGGCTGTCCGGTTAATAACGTCGGCGAAAACTTGCTGGCGCGCGCGGCGTCTTCGGCTGCCTTGCGCAGCAGTTGATGACCGGAAACCGCCGAGGCGGAAACGACGCTGCCTTTCTCGTCGATTACGACCTGCACGTTGACCGCGCCGCTCGCCCTAACCGCTTTTGCAGCCGCCGAAACCTGAGGTTTTACTAAATTGACGGCTTTGCCGTTGACCACGCCGCCCGTGACCATACGTGTCTCTTTTTTCGGTTCTTCGACCGGCGGTTTCGGCGAAGGTTTCGGCTGTGAGACCGGCGGCGGTTCGGTTTCTTTTTCGGTCGCGGCGTTATTCGCGGTTATTCCCGTTCCCGGTTCATTACCGCCGCGAGACGGCAGATTGTTTTCACCCGAAGGCTCCAAATTTTCCCGCCCGAGAGCTGCGTTTTTCGCCCAGCTTTGAACGCCTTTTTGCCCATTCGTGTCGGCGGGCGGCTTGGTCGTCCGTTCAATCGGCGCAAAGGCGTCGGTTCTGACCGGAACGCTCGATTGCGTTGAAGTTTTTTGCCTTTCCTCCGGCTTCCGGGTTTCCGGCTGCGGCGGCGTTTCGGCTTCGATAACGGGCGCGACCAGCGTGGAAAGCTCGAGGCTGCCGTCGCCCATTCCCAAATCTTTGGCGTAAAGGCTGTAGGTCAATCCGGCGAGAAACAGCGCGACGACCGTCAAAAGCGTGGTTATCAAGAATCCGGCTTCGCGCTTGTTTTCCCCGGTATTGCTTTTCGATTCGACTAAATTATCCAACATTTCAATTTTCCTCCTCAAATTCCTGCTGCCGGTGCCATTCGTCGTTTGGGTCAATCAAGGCGAAAACATTCACTTCCCTGCCTGTCGACCAAATTAGACACCGCAATCTGGAATTTGTTCCCGAAATAATCGAGAATGTTTCTATGGACGGAAAACAGCGAAAAGACGTGCGCCCCGGCTTGCGCGTGGCGATTGTTCTGAAACAAGACCAGCGCACCGGCAAACAAACCATCGGCGTTGTGAAGGATTTATTGACCAACTCCGCTTTTCACCCGCACGGCATCAAGGTCAGATTAACGGACGGGCAGGTCGGGCGCGTGCAGGAAATTTTAACTTCAGATTCATCTGAATCCTGAACGGCTGCGATAATAAATAAAAAAGGGCGGAGACCGTAGTCTCCGCCCGCAAGTGTTTTTGTCGAGCTTTTTAGAGTTCGGCAATTAAATTCAAAGCAGTCAGTTCTTCATTGACGTTCACAGCCTGCGGCGTGAAAGTATAACGTTTCGAGACGACGCTTAAAACATAAGTTTCGCCGACCGTGACGCTTTCAAAGCTGTAATAGCCGAAACCGTTTGAAATCGCCGCGCGCTTAACGCCCAGATTGTCGGTCAGGAAGACTCTGGCATTCGGAACGCTTTGTCCCGTCGCCGTCAGCACCTGTCCCGAAATCGAAACGCTTGCCGCCGTCGGCGCCAGGGGTTCAAAGTCAAAGGTTGTGTCAGGAGCACTGACGGCGATAGTGAAAGCATCGATATTTCCGTCAAAGTTAGCCCACGGCGAACCCGCCGAATTTTGTCCTGCCACAAACTGGGTTCCGTAACCGTCCGTCAGCGCATACCACGTCACGATTTTGGCATTCGGGTAAGCGGCGATTATCGCGTCAAAAGTCGGGAAAGCGCATTGTCCGCAGCCGAAGACGGTGGCATT
>DATHBC010000324.1:0-2157 GCA_035296345.1 Pyrinomonadaceae bacterium
AGAGAGAAAGAAGAAAAGAATTAACAGGGATAACAGGATAAACAAGGATAAGAAAGATTTATTTTAAATCCCTGTTCATCCTGTTATCCCTGTATTTTTTCTTTTTCAAAAATCTCTGCGTCTCCGCGTCTCTGCGGTTTATTTCACCTTTGCGGTTTCGACAGCTTCGCGGATTGACGAAGCCAGAAATTCGATGTGTTTTTCCTCGTAGCGCTCGTTAAAAGGCAGGACGAGAACGTCGTGCAAGCCTTTGATTGTTCCCTGAAAATTATCGTCGTTGTAATCGACCGCTTCGGGACGCGCTAAATTGAAAGGATAATGCGAATCGCCGAAAGTGTTCTGCTCGGTGAAAACGCGGCATTTGTAAGCCGGTTTGACGACGTAGCGCGGCGCGCTGGCGACATCGTAAACCTTTAAAGCCTTTGCCAGCCCGACCGCGCCGTCTTCGATTTTCGCATCGTCGACGCGCAGGCAGTATTTCCAGTAGGTCATCGTCGCGTTTGCAGCCGGTTTGTAGCTTTCAATGCCGTCGATGCCGTCGATTTTTTCGTCCAGAAGACGCGCCATCCGCTGCCGCTGCTCGACGCAGGCGTCGAGTTTTTTCAGTTGTTCGTAAGCCAGAGCCGCCTGCAATTCGGTCATTCGATAATTTAAAGAAGCGAAATAATGGTCGGGATTCGGGTCGCCGTAGCCCCAGGCTTTGTTGATGAAAAGATACATCCGGCGCGCGATTTCGTCGTCGTCTGTCACGACGATTCCGCCTTCGCCGGTCGTCATATGCTTGCCCTGCTGGAAGGAAAAAGCGCCGATTTTTCCGATTGTGCCGACGTATTTTCCGTCGTATTCCGCCAGGAAACTCTGCGCCGCGTCTTCGATGACGGGAATGTTTTTGGAATCGGCAAGCTCCATAATCGCTTTCATTTCGCACGGGTTGCCGAAAAGATGCGTGACGATAATCGCTTTCGTTTTTTCCGACAAAGCTTTTTCAATCGTCGCCGCCGTGACGTTTAAAGTTTTCGGGTCGACGTCGGCGAAAACCGGAATCGCGCCCTGAAAGATAATCGGCGTCAGCGCGCCCATATCGGTTATCGAGGTCGTGACGATTTCGTCGCCCGGATTCGGATTTATCGCGGCAATCGCCGTGTGCACGGCGGCTGAGCCGGAATTGCAGGCGTAAGCGTATTTCGCGCCGAGGCGCACGGCGAAGCTTTGTTCCAGGAGTTTGCCGAATTTGCCTTTGGTCGTGATTAAAGTTCCCGATTCGAGAACTTCCGTGACGGCGGCGATTTCTTCCGCGCCGAAAGTTCTGCCCGAAGCGTCCTGGTCGGACGGCAATTTGATGATTTCTGTTTGTATTGTCGGTGTCATATTTTTTTTCGAAAGTTTGTGAATATTGGGAAAGATTCAAAGTAGGCTCAGCAGGTTGACGGACAGGATAAAGCTAAATGATGAACGAGGAAAGATGAATGATGAATTTTTTATTCCGCGTTCCGCCTTCAGCTTTGCGCGCTTCTTTATCTTATCCATCCCGTTAATTTTCTTTTCTCGGGATAACCTCGAGGTTTTCCTTCGGTAAGGCAGTTTCAATAGCATCCGGATTTCCAAGAAAACGCAGTTTTGCCAGATGCGAAAGCAGTCGCAGATGTCCGAAAACAGTGCGCGCCGTTTTCATCTTTGAGAAACCGAACAGGCGGACTTCCAGCACCGCCGGATATTCGACGATGCGCCCGCCGCGCAAGTCCAGTTTCCCGAGCATTTCCGCGATGCCTAAGAATCCGGTTTCTTTCAATTTCAAATCGATAACCGAATTGCGGCGATAGACGCGAAAGCAACTCGTATAAGTGTTAAGCTTCGAGCGCAGAGCGCGGCGATAAAGCCAGGACGCGCCCTTCGACAGAAACAGCCGCCAGCCGGGAACATTGCGCACGCCGCCTTCGGCATGATAAGGCGAAGCCGTCACCATATCGACGTTTTCGGTTAAAAGCGGCAGCATCTTTTCCAGTTCGTGCGGGTCGTAAGTGCAGTCGCAATCCATCGAGCAGACGATTTCCGTCCGCGCCTCGCGCAAGCCGGTCATAATTCCCGCCGCCACGCCCCGATTCGCGTCGTGTCTGACAATCCGCACGTTTTCCCGCGCGCCGAAAAGTTCTTTTAAAC
>DATHBC010000325.1:0-3142 GCA_035296345.1 Pyrinomonadaceae bacterium
AGGACGCCCGCCGAGCAACTGCGCGAAATCAGCGAGCGGCTGCGCCCGATGCTGATAAAACAGGTCGCCTACCTTCACGAAAAAGTTCTACCCGCGCTCGCCGAAGCGAACGTGGCGGTCGAGCCTTACAAAGATTTGTCGGACAAGGATAAAAAGCGTCTGGACAGGTATTTTCTCGAAAACCTGTTTCCCGTTCTGACGCCGCAGGCGGTCGACGCCAGCCACAAGTTTCCGTATATTTCCAATTTGAGCCTGAATCTCGGCTTGTTTATCGAGCCGGACAACGAGCACACGCATAAAAACCTGAAACATCTTTACCGCCAGAAACGGTTTGCCCGCATCAAGCTGCCGACAAACGTTTCGCGGCTCGTCCCGATTGACGAAAAAGCCGGGCGCTACACTCTGCTCGGCGAGCTGATAGCCGCCAACGTGCATCACCTGTTCCGGAATATGAAAACCGGGCACTGCTATCTGTTCCGCGTCACGCGCGACGCCGACCTCGAGCTGCGCGAGGATGAAGCCGGCGACCTGCTGCGAACGATGGAGCACGAATTGCAGCGCCGCCGTTTCGGTTTCGCCGTGCGCCTGGAAGTGCAGAGCACGATGCCGGATAAAATGCTCAGGGTTTTGACCGAAGGCATCGGCGTCACCGAACAGGACGTTTACCGGATAGACGGTTTTCTGAACATCCCGGATTTGATGAAGCTTTATTCAATCGGGCAGCCGCAGCTTAAAGACAAACCGATTCCGCCCGTTAATCTGCCGGTTTTTCAGGAAAACAAAACCATTTTCGAAGTTATCAAAAAACGCGACGTTCTGCTGCATCACCCGTATACGACCTACAGCACCGTGACGGATTTTATCCGCGAAGCCGCCGAGGACGACGACGTGCAGGCGATAAAAATCTGTCTCTATCGCACCGGAAAGGATTCGCCGATTGTCGCCTCTTTAATACGCGCCAGCCAACTGGGAAAACAGGTGACGGCGCTCGTCGAGCTGAAAGCGCGTTTTGACGAGGAAAACAACATCGAATGGGCAAAGCGTCTGGAAGACGAAGGCGTCCACGTCGTCTACGGCATTCACACGCTGAAGACGCATTCCAAAGTCGCGATGGTCGTCAGGCGCGAAAAAGACCATCTCAGGCGCTACATACATCTCGCCACCGGCAATTATAATCCGACGACTTCGCGGATTTACACGGATTTGGGCTTGCTGACCTGCGACGAGGTAATCGGCGCGGACGTGACCGACCTTTTCAATTTTCTGACCGGCTATTCGCAGCATTCCGATTATCGCGAGCTGCTGGTCGCGCCGATTAACCTGCGCGAAAAGCTGCTCGAATTCATCCGGCGCGAGACGGCGAACAGCCTGGCGGGGAAAAAAGCCCGCATTGTCATTAAAGTCAACAGCCTGACCGACGTCGAACTGATTCACGCGCTTTACGAAGCCTCGCAGGCGGGCGTGAAAACGGATTTGATTGTGCGCGGCATTTGCAGTTTGTGTCCCGGCGTGCCCGGCGTTTCGGAAAATATCCGCGTGCGCTCCATTGTCGGGCGTTTTCTGGAACACAGCCGGATTTTCTATTTTGCCAACGGCGGCGAAGAAGAGGTCTACATCGGCAGCGCCGACTGGATGCACCGCAACCTCGACCGCCGCGTCGAGGTCATCGTGCCGATTAAGGACGCCAATATCAGACAGTATCTGAAAGACGTCCTGCTGGACGCCTACCTGCGCGACAACGCCAACGCGAGAATCTTAAACCCGGACGGCTCTTACGAAAAAATTTCCGCGAACGGCTCCGAACCGTTCAGCTCGCAGATGTTTTTTGTCGGTCAGAACACTATGGCGTGAGAGTTTTGAGTTTCAGGTTTCGAGTTTCGGGTTTTGAATTTTGAATTGAATAATCAGAACAAAATTCAAAACCCGAAATTCAAAACTGCCTGAGAATATTCAGAATTTCCTCGCCGTATTTTTGCGCGCGTTTTTCGCCGAAGCCTTTGATGCCGAGCAAATCTTCGACCGACAGAAGCTGCGGCGCGGCGGCAATCTGCATCAGCGATTCGTTCTGCGCAATCATATACGGCGGCAAGCCGTCCTCGTTGGCGCGCTCGTTGCGCCAATGTTTCAATAAATTAAACTTATTTTCCTGTTCGGGCGTCAGGACAATCGGCTCCGGCGCGCGCTTTTCGGTTTCGATTGCTGAAGGTTTGGCGGCGGACTGATTGGCTGGCGGCGCGGCTGGCGTCGCTTGCTGCGCGGGAAAATCGCTCCGGATTTGAAATTGAGCGTCGGAAGCGTCTTCGTCGTCGTAAAAGACGAGAATCGACCAGTATTCGTCGCCGACGACGGAAGCGAAAGTCTGACGGACGACGACTGATTCGAGAAATTTATCGAGCTTCGTTTCGTCGAGACTGCGCGCTTCTTCATTCAGATGAATTTTGAAAGTTTTGCATTTCATCGGCTTTCCTTAAACAATAAGCAAATAAACAATCAAACTCAATAGATAAGCGACGGCGAAAATTCCTATAAAAAGCAGAATCGTAACGAACGCTTTTAAGCCGCGCGTCTTAAACAAATGATACGGAACGATAAAAATCCACGCGACGTAGAGAAAGAACCCTATATCCAGAACCCAGCTCACGCCGTATTTTTTGCTGTCCTCTCGCAGCCACCAGCAGAGTATTCCCCAAAAACCCAGAACATATAAAATATTGAAAGACTGCGGCAGCGGCAGTTCATAGGCAAAATATAAAACTTCCGTCATTTGCGTAAATACTACGAAGACGCAGAGAACAATAACGGGAGCGGAAAATAAAGACCGCATCCTGCTTGTTGCTGCAAACGTCTCTTCGGTCATATCTTACGCTCCCGTAAAATGATTTTTAATTTTTATCCGCTCCGCCGGCGGCTTCTCCGCTAAACTTCCTTGTATTCCGAATCGACGTCTTCGCTCGACAAAGCCACGCGGTAATTTTTCGACTGTTTCTGCTTGGTGATAAGCAAATCGTCTTTGGTTTTCAGCAAATCGGCTCGGTTGTAAACCGAAAGCTCGAAATTGTAGCCGTGCGTGATGGCGTCTTTCGGGCAGGCTTCCACGCAGAAGCCGCAGAAGATGCAGCGACCGTAGTCGATGTTGTAAACC
>DATHBC010000326.1:0-4639 GCA_035296345.1 Pyrinomonadaceae bacterium
TCACTTACACCGAGCCGTTTGCGCCGAACGCGGACGTTCTGCAGATTGACCAGTTGCGCCAGTTGATGAGCGAAATCGACGGCGGCGCGGTCAGAATGCTGGTCGTGATGGGCGGAAACCCGGTTTACAACACGCCCGCCGATTTGAAATTAACCAGGGAGCGGATGGATAAGATTCCCGTCCGCGTGCATCTCGGTCAATATTTCGACGAAACGGCGGAGCTTTGTCACTGGCACGTTTCGGAGAAAAACTATCTTGAAGCGTGGAGCGACACGCGCGCTTACGACGGCACGGTGACGATTATTCAGCCGCTCGTCAAACCGCTCTACGACAGCAAGAGCGCGCACGAAGTAGTTCAGGCTTTTTTCCGCGAAAACTTTGAAAAGAGCGATTTGGACATCGTTAAAGAATTCTGGCAGCGACAGGGTTTCAGAGCGCCGACGGCGACCGGAGCGACGACGACCGGAGCGGGAACGACGACCGGCGGCGGAAACACAAACGCGCAGCCGCGCCCGCAAACGCAGCCGCAGGCATCTCCGGCAACCGCCGCTAATACGACCGCCGGCTCGCAGCCGCCGAACGCTCAGACCTCGGCGTCGCCGGCGACGACCGGCGCGGTCGGAACGACTACGACGACAACGTCGCAATCAAATACCGCAACTACGTCGCAAAACGCGAATACGACGGCAGCGGGCGGCGCGACGACCGGAGCCGGAAGTTTTGAAGACCAGTGGCGCAGAGCCATTCATAACGGTTTGATTCCGAATACGTTTGCCGCGACCAGAACGGTCGCGGTCAATCCGGCGTTTTTGACGCAGCCGGAAACGAAACCGTCGGGCGGCGGAAGCCTGGAAATTTCGATTTTCTCAGACCCGAACGTTTACGACGGGCGTTTCGCCAATAACGGCTGGCTACAGGAACTGCCGCGCCCGATAACCAAAACGACCTGGGAAAACATCGCTTTAATCAGTCCCGCCACGGCGCAGCGGCTCGGCTTGAACCAAACCGGCAGAGATTACAACCCGATGACGGGCGCGGGCGAAGGCACGAGCTTTATCAACACCTACGGCGGAAATTTGTATTCCGATTTGGCGCGGCTGACTTATCAGGGCGCGGAAATTTCAAAACCCGTCCCGGTCTGGATTGTGCCGGGTCACCCGGACGATGCGGTGACGATTTTCCTGGGCTACGGGCGAACCAAAGCCGGACGCGTCGGCAGCGGTCTCGGCTACAACGCTTACGAAGTGATGCGCTCGGACGCGATGAATTACGGTTTGGGCGAGCTGACGAAGACCGGCGAGCAGACGCAGATTGCTTCGACGCAGACGCACTTCAGCATGGAAGGGCGCGACGTTCTGCGCGTTTACAACCGGGAAGCGTTCGAGGCGAATCCGAAAATGGGGCATCAGCACGACGAGTATGAAAAATCGATGTACCCGCGTTTCGATTACTCGGACAGAAACGCGCCGTGGCGACACAAATGGGGAATGACGATTGACCTGAACGCCTGCGTCGGCTGCAACGCCTGCGTCGTCGCCTGTCAATCGGAAAACAACATTCCGGTCGTCGGCAAGGAACAGGTCGGCAGAAGCCGCGAGATGCACTGGCTCAGAATCGACGCATATTACAGCGGCACGGACGTCAACAATCCGGACGGTCCGCATTTCCAGCCGGTTTTGTGCCAGCAGTGCGAGCAGGCTCCGTGCGAAGTCGTCTGCCCGGTGCACGCGACCGTTCACAGCGCCGAAGGCTTAAACGACATGGTTTACAACCGCTGCGTCGGCACGCGCTACTGCTCGAACAACTGCCCGTACAAGGTGCGCCGCTTCAACTTTCTGCTGTATCAGGACTGGGACACGCCGCAATACAAATTGATGCGCAACCCGGAAGTCACGGTTCGCAGCCGCGGCGTGATGGAAAAATGCACCTATTGCACGCAGCGCCTGGCAAAGGCGCGCATCGAGGCGGAAAAAGACGGTCGGCGCGTGCGCGACGGTGAAGCGACGACCGCCTGCCAGACGGTCTGCCCGGCGGACGCCATCGTTTTCGGCGATTTGAACGACCCGGAAAGCCATGTCTCGAAGCTGAAGCACGACCATCGCAACTACGTGCTGCTGAACGAGCTGAACACGCAGCCGCGCACGACTTATCTAGCCGCTCTGAAAAATCAGAATCCCGAAATGCCCGATTACCTCCGGCGCGATGTCAAAGAGACGCCGCAGGAAGAAACGAAAGATTCAATCACGGGAGGAGAACCCGAAAAGACGCCGGCAGCACATTAAGGTTCGGGAACAATAGGTAAAACTATGCAAGACGCCAAGGAATTCAGACAGAAAGTTTATCCGCCGATGGTCGAGGGCGACCACGATTTTGCCAGCGTTTCGGACAAAATCGGCGACGTCACCTTAAAGAAGAAAACGCCGTTTCACTGGTTTATCGGTTTCGGCATTTCCTTTGTGGTTGCCCAGCTTCTTTTAATGACCGTCACCTATCTGGTCGCCACCGGCATCGGAATTTGGGGAAACAACCAGCCGATTGGCTGGGCGTTCGACATTATCAACTTCGTCTGGTGGATCGGCATCGGTCACGCCGGAACGCTGATTTCCGCAATCCTGCTTCTGCTCAATCAGAAATGGCGCACGTCGATTAACCGTTTCGCCGAGGCGATGACGCTTTTCGCCGTCGCCTGCGCGGGTATGTTTCCGCTTCTGCATACGGGTCGCCCGTGGCTTGCCTATTGGCTTTTTCCGTACCCGAACACGATGAATATGTGGCCTCAATTTCGTTCGCCTTTGATGTGGGACGTTTTTGCGGTTTCGACGTATGCGACCGTTTCGCTTTTGTTCTGGTATGTCGGCTTAATTCCTGACTTTGCGACCTTGCGCGACCGCGCGAAAAATCCGATTTTCAAATTCGTGTACGGCGCGCTTTCGATGGGCTGGCGCGGTTCGGCGCGGCACTGGCACAGGTATGAAATTGCGTATCTGCTTCTAGCCGGTCTTTCGACGCCGCTCGTGCTTTCGGTGCACTCCATCGTCAGCTTCGACTTCTCGGTGGCGCAGGTTCCCGGCTGGCACGCGACCATCTTTCCGCCGTATTTCGTCGCGGGCGCGATTTTCGCCGGATTCGCGATGGTTTTGATTCTGTGTATTCCGCTTCGCAACTGGTACGGAATGAAGGATTTCATCACCAAGACGCACTTGATTTACATGGGCAAGGTCATGCTGGCGACCGGTTTAATCGTCGTTTACGGTTACGCGATGGAAGGCTTTTTCGGCTGGTACAGCGCAAACCAGTACGAGCAGTACATGATTTACAACCGCGTCTGGACAGGTCCTTATTGGTGGTCATACTGGCTTCTGATTCTGTGCAACGGTTTGTCGATTCAGCTGCTCTGGTTCAAGCGTTTTCGCGAGAGCGAGTTCTGGCTTTTCCTGATTTCCGTCGTCGTCAGCGTCGGCATGTGGCTGGAGCGTTTCGTCATTATTGTGACCAGCCTGCATAGAGATTTTCTGCCGTCCTCGTGGGCGATGTATACGCCGACCGTTTTCGACTGGACGATGTTTGCCGGCACAATCGGATTTTTCTTTACTTTGATTTATCTGTTCGTCCGGTTTTTGCCGATTATCTCGATTTTCGAGGTCAGGACGCTGCTGCCCGAAGCGCACGTGCACGGGCATCAGCAGGATTTTGAAGAGATGGTGAACGAGGTCGAAACGTTCCCCGCGCCGCGAAAGGCATAGATTTTTGTAAAAGGTTGTTTGTCGTCGCCGATTGCCCGCAGTCAATTTTAAGACCACTCACCCAGGTCGGTCTGACTGCCAGCAATCGGCGACGGCGGGCAACGCGAGAGCGAAAATAGATATGGATAAGAAGATTTACGGTTTGATGGCAGAATTTGATACGCCGACCGCGCTGGTCGACGCGGCAAATAAAGTGCGCGAAGCCGGATTTACGAAAACCGACGCTTTCTCGCCGTTTCCGCTGCACGAAATCGACGAGGCGCTCGGCATCCGGCGTTCGATTCTGCCTTTTCTGGTTTTCGGCGGCGGCATTTTCGGATTGCTTGCGGGCATCGGCTTGCAGTATTACACGCACGTCATCGATTACCCGATTATCGTCGGCGGTCGCCCGCATTTCAGCCTGCCGGCGTTTATTCCGCCCGCGTATGAATTGACGATTCTGCTGGCGGCGTTTACCGCCGTCTTCGGAATGCTGTTTTTAAACGGCTTGCCGATGCCGTATCACCCGGTTTTTAACGTGCCGCGTTTCGCTCTGGCTTCGCGCGATAAATTTTTTCTGTTGATTGAAGCGCGCGACCCGAATTTCAAATACGAGGATACGAGAGATTTTATGCAAACTCTGGATGCGCAGGAGGTTTTCGATGTCGAGGAGTAAGTCCAAAGTCCGAAGTCCAAAGTCCAAAGTCGGAAAACGGGCAATATACTGCTTACTGCTTACCGCTTTCTGCTTGCTGACTTTCGGTTGTCGCTACGATATGCAGGACCAGCCGCGCTACAAGGTTTATAAAAAGAGCCATTTCTGGGGCGAGCGCGACCCGCGAGCTTCGCGCGATTTGCCGGAAGGAACGGTGGCGCGCGGGCTGCTGCGCGAAGATAAGGCGCTTTACACGGGTAAA
>DATHBC010000327.1:0-8171 GCA_035296345.1 Pyrinomonadaceae bacterium
GTATTTTTCGCCGGATTTTCGGCGTTCGTCCGGACGTATTTTCTAAAGCTCGGCATTCTGGACGGCTTCGCCGGATTCTGCATCGCCCGGTTTGCCGCTCACCACGCTTTTATGAAACATTTGATTCTCTGGGAATTGCAAGCCGAAGAACGAAAATCCGTTTAATATTTTTACCTTTTCGCCTTTACAACTATTCAAAAATTTTTCACATCAAACCTTTAGTTCCTACCGCTTTTACGCTATCATTTGGAAAAGTGCGGGTTATTCTTATGAAAAAGATTTTCTTTTCGATTTTATGCGCGGTGTTTATTTTTTCAACCTTTGCTTTCGGACAGCAGCAGGGCGGCGGGAAAGGCATCGACACGCAAACCCGGCAAATCAACCAGGACAATAACAAAACCACCAGCCGACCCAACGACGCGGGCGGTCGCTCGTGGGATTGGGGCGCGGGAAAAACGAAGGTGCGCGAGCGGCTGGCGAATCCTTACCGGCTGACGGCGCGGCGCGACGTGCTGGTCGAGAATATTCTCAGCCTTTTAAAGGAAAACAAAATTATCGTCGACGAGGCTTCGTCGAGAATAAACGACGGCTTTATCGTGACGCAGCCGTTTATTTTCGCCAAAGGCTCGGTCACCGCCCCGAGCGAATTGACCCGCTATGCCGTTTTGCAGACGCTCGATTCGTCGGTTTGGACGGGCGGGCGTTTCACTTTAACGATTGAAATTCAATCCATCGACGGAATCCAGAACAACGTCGCCATCACCGCCAAAGTCGAAGGCAAGTCGCAAATCGGCATCGGTTCGCAGTGGACGACCGTGCAGAGCAGCGGCGTGGCGGAAGATGAATTTTTGAGCCGTCTGGTTGAAAACGTGACGGGCAAATCTCTGGACGCGGAACAGGTTCAACAGTAATAATATTTGCAGTAGAAATTTTTGCGAAAATGTTTAATAAACTTTCCCGAATAGCTTTCTTTTTTCTCTTTCTGGCATTTGGCGCAGTGTGCGTTAACGCTCAATTGCCCGACCCGACCGGCATCCGCGACCCGCGTTCCGGCAAACCCGAGGAATTGCCGAAATCCCTCAAGGAAAGCATGCATAAAAGCCGTATCGAGGAAGAAAAAAAAGAATACGAAGAGAGAATAAAACGCGGCGAAGAGGTCGCGCGCCTGAGCGAGGAACTAAGCAAATCCTTTGAACAAAACAGCGCGCTTTCAGCCGAAGACCAGAAAAAGCTCGCGCGGCTGGAAAAGCTGATTAAAAAAATCCGCGACGATTTGGGCGGCGAGGACGATAACGAAGCCGACGCCAATAATAACAGCCGCCCGTCCTCGCTGACGAACGCCCTGAAATCCGTGCAGGAAAACGCTTCGAGTCTTTTAACGGCTTTGAAAAAAACCTCGCGGCTGACGATTTCAGCCGTCGCCATCGAAACCTCGAACACGGTTTTAAAGCTGGTCAGATTTATACGCTTTTACAAAAATTAGGTCGGTTATAAATGCAAAAAGCAAAATGCAAAACGCAGAATATAAGGTTTAAATTTTTCCTCTCTTCTGCGTTTTGCATTTTGCTTTTTGCGTTAATAAACGTTTCCGTCATCGCGCAGAAAGACGGCGACGACGACGTGATTAAAGTCGATTCGTCGATTGTCGTCGTCAACGCGACGATTACCGACGCCAAAGGCAAACCCGCCGCCGGTTTAAAACAAAATCAATTCAAGCTTTTCGTAGACGGCGCGGAGCAGGAAATCCTTTCTTTTACGACCGAATCGACGCCTTTCGCCGCCGTTATTTTGCTGGATACTTCCGGCAGCATGGAACAGCGCGTCAGTCTTGCGCGCAGCGCCGCGATGCAGTTTCTCGACGGTTTGCGCACGGACGATTTGACCGCCGTTTACAATTTCGACTCCAAAGTCTCGCTCATACAGGATTTTTCCAACAGCCGCGACATCGCTCCCGGCGCTTTCGAATTGAAGGCTTACGGGATGACCGTTCTAAACGACGCGATTCACAAAGCCGCGCAGGAACTCTCGAATCGCCCCGAAAAACGCCGAGCCATCGTTGTTCTGTCCGACGGAGCCGACACCAGAAGCGCGCGCTCCGGCGATAAAGCCCTGAAAGCCGCGCTCGGCGCCAACGCCACGATTTATACGGTCGATATGTCCGCGGCAGATTCAAACGGCAGGGAAAGAATGCAGAATCAGAACGCTTTGAAAAGCTTCGCGGAGAAAAGCGGCGGGAGATTTATCCCCACGCCCGGCGGCGTCGCCATGCGCGAGGCGTTCAAAAACATCGTCGCCGAACTCGGTCGCCAATACACATTATCCTTTCAGCCGCCCGAATCCAAGCTGGACGGCAAATGGCACACGATTGAACTCAAACATTCCAATCCCGAACTTTCCATCAGAACGCGCAAAGGCTACAACGCGCCGAAAAAAAGCAATTAACGGAAAGCGGATAACGGAAAATAAAAGATTTGTTTCTTCATTTTCCATTATCCGCTTTCCGTTTTCTGTTATTACCGGTGCGTCTTGTTTCTGGATTTATCATTATGCCTGTCGATGGCGAGCGTGACGAGACCGTCGATAACCTGCGAGAAATCCAGCCCGGTGCCTTTCCACATTTTCGGAAAGCCCGAAGAGGCAGTCATTCCGGGCATCGTGTTAATCTCGTTGACGAGCAGCGCGCCGTTATCGCTTCGCAAAAAGAAATCGACGCGCGCCAAGCCCGAACCGTCAATCGCCCTGAAAGCGCGAATCGCCATTTCCTGAACTTTTTTCGTCAGCTCGTCGGAAATCGGCGCGGGCACGACGAAATCGTTATTGCCCGTTCCGTCGTATTTTTCCGTGTAATCGAGAAATTTTTTCGATTCGTCGTTGATGATGTATTCGCCCGGCAGGCTGGCGCGCGGCTCGTCGTTGCCCATCACGGCGCATTCGATTTCGCGCATATCCAGCCCTTCCTCGACGATAATTTTGCGGTCGTACCGGGCGGCAAGCTCGACCGCCTCGCGCAGTGAAATCTCGTTATCCGCGCGCGAGACGCCGACCGACGAGCCGAGATTCGCGGGTTTGACGAAACACGGAAATCCGAGCTTTGCCTGCACCTGTTCTATGGCAGCCTGACCGGCGCGTTCCCATTCGCTGCGCAGAAACCACACGTACCGGCAAATCGGCAGACCGGCGTCGCGAAAAAGCGTTTTCATCACTACTTTATCCATGCCGCAAGCCGACGCCAGCACGCCGCAGCCGACATACGGAATATCAGCCATCTCCAGCAAACCCTGAATCGTTCCGTCCTCGCCGAAAGTCCCGTGCAGAACCGGAAAAACAACGTCCAGCGCCGAAGTTTTTTCTTCGCCGCTCGCCGCATTCAGGCGGGTCAAGCCTTTATAGCTCGTATCGCCGAGCAGAGCGACGGTTTCCTGCGGAAAATTTCCGACCTGCGCGCCGATCAGCTTCTGCGTCGCGGCGGGCAGCATCGCCAGCGCTTCAGACGGATTGAGCCATTTTCCCTCCGGGGAAATAGCAATCGGCATGACTTCATATTTGTCTTTATTAATCTGTTCAATCACGGTCTTCGCCGAGCGAATCGAGATTTCGTGCTCGCCCGAGCGACCGCCAAAAATTACACCGATACGAGTTTTCATAATAGTAAGTTTACAGGAAGTTGCAGGAAGTTGCGGAAAGTTGCAGGAAGTTGCAGGAAATTCTTGACCTTGCAGCTTTCTTTTAACTATCTGCAACTACCTGCAACTTTCCGCAACTATCCGCAGCTATCCGCAGCTATCAAAGAATCGTTTTTCCAAGTGCCGAGAGAATCAGTTCTCCGGCGAGTTCGACCGTGATGTTCGCCGTGTCGAGAGTCGGGTTGACCTCGACGATTTCAAACGTGCGCATTCCGCCGTGAGCGGCGATGATTTCCAGCGCCAGATGAGCCTCGCGATACGTGATGCCGCCGCGCACGAGCGTGCCTGAGCCGGGCGCGAAACGCGGGTCGATGACGTCCACGTCGAACGTGACGGCGAAACCGTCTTTCGCTCGCGAAGCGACCCGAATCGCGTCTTTGACGCAATCGGTCATTCCGCGTTTATCGATGTCGCTCATCGTAAAAAACTGCTCGCGCATGCCGAGCTCGCGGATCAATTCCTTTTCGCCCGAATCCAAATCGCGCGCGCCGACGTGCGCCAGATGTTCCGGCTTTATCTTCGGCGCAAAGCCGTTTAAATTGACCAACTGCTCGTTGCCGCGCCCTAAAATCACCGCGAGCGGCATCCCGTGCAGATTGCCCGACGGCGACGTTTCCGGCGTGTTCATATCGGCGTGCGCGTCAAACCAGATTAAGCCGATTTCCTTTTCCTCTTCGCGAAAAAATGAGGAAATGCCCGAAAAAGTGCCCATTGCAATCGAATGGTCGCCGCCTAAGATTACGGGAAACTCGCCCGCGAGGAAAATCTGTCTGACCGTTTCGGACATCAATTCGCAGGCGGCGAGCATTTCCGGCAGATATTTCGGATTGTCCTCGATATTTGCCGAGCCTTCCGGGCAGACCACGGCTAAATTACTATAATCGTTGACTTCATAACCCAAATCCCGGATGTGCTCGACGAGCCTTTTTCCGCGAATGTCCGCCAGCCGAATCGCCATCGCGCCGAGCTCGCTGCCGGCTTGCCCGGCGCAAAAGCCGAGCGGAATTCCGACGATTCCGATTTTTTTACCCTTTCCCGGACAATCCCGGTCAGCCACTGCATCCATAAACTAAATTTCACCAAATCCTTTTGCGAATATTTCTTTGACCGCCTCGAAAGCCTGCTGCTGGTCTGCGCCCTCGACGGTCAGCTTCAATTCCGTGCCTCTGCCCGCCGCCAGCGTCAGCACGCTCAAAATCGACTTCGCGTCGGCGACGACCTCGTTGTCGAGGCGCATCAGCGTGATACGGCTTTTAAAGCCGCCGGCGAGGCGAACGAGCTGAGCGGCGGCGCGGGCGTGCAGCCCGAGCTGATTGATGATTTTGATGTTCGCTTCGACTGAAGGCATTCTATTTCAGTTTTTGCGGCGCGAGCAGCTCGCTGGCGCAGTAAATCGACTGCTTTCCCTGCGCCTCGACTTCTTTCGCCATTTCCTGCAAGGTCGCGTCGCGGTTTTGCGCTGCCAGCTTGATAACCATCGGCAGATTGACGCCCGTGACGATTTCGATTTCGCCCTCGTTGATAAACATCGCGGAAATGTTCGTCGGCGTTCCGCCGAACATATCGGTCAAAAGCAAAACGCCCTTGCCGCCGGAAACTTTTCGGATGGCGCGCTCGATTTCGTCGCGCGCCGTCTCGACGTCGTCGTGCCAGCCGATGGAAACCGCCGCAATATGCCCCAATTGCCCGACGACCGTTTCCGCCGCAGCCAAAAGTTCGTTGGCAAGCTGCCCGTGCGAAACAATCACGCCGCCGATTTTTTTGATTTCAGACATAATTTGTTCGTCCTTTGTCCCCGCGTCCTTTATCCATCGCTGAATGAGCGTAATTAAACATCGTATCTAAATTTCATCCGGCAAAAGACAAAACACGCGGGGACGAATGACCGGCTTATTTTTGAACGTCGCGGTGCGAGACGTTGACGTCAAAGCCTTTTTCCTTCAAAAAATTTCCCAGATTATGCGCCACGCGCACCGAGCGGTGGCGACCGCCCGTGCAGCCGATGCCGATGGTTAAATAAGATTTGCCTTCGCGCTTGTAAAGCGGCAGCAGGTAAGCCAGCAAATCGGCAAACCGGTTGGTCGTTTCGTGAACTTCCTCCTGCTCGTCCAGAAATTTTACGACGTTTTCGTCCGTGCCGGGCAGATGTTTCAGTTCCGGCACAAAATACGGGTTCGGCAGATGCCGCACGTCGAAAAGCAAATCAATCTGGCGCGGAACGCCGTATTTGTGACCGAAGCTGACGACCTGCACGCGCAGGGGCGCGCCGTCTTTCGTCTGCCCGAATCTTTCGATGAGAAATTTTCTCAGCGTGTGAACCGTGTGTTCCGATGTATCGACAATCAAATCCGCCGTTTTCCGAACGTTTTTCAGCGCCTCGCGCTCGGCTTGAATGGCGGTCAGCAAGCCGTCGCCCTGGTCGAACGGATGCGGGCGGCGCGTTTCGCTGAAGCGTCGCTGCAAAACTTCGTCGGAAGCTTCGAAAAACAGGACGAACGGTTCGAGTTTTTTCCTCGAAAGCTTTTTCAGCTCGCTCGGAAAATCCGAAAGAAAATGCCGCTCGCGGATGTCTATGACGAGCGCCGCCTTTTCAATCGCCGGTTTTTCCTCTTCATTCGGCAAAACGAGGCGGGCGAAAGGCGAAAGCATCGTCACCGGCAGATTATCGACGCAAAAATAGCCGGAATCCTCGAACGCATTGGTCGCCGAAGACATTCCCGAACCCGACAAACCCGTGATGATTACAAAATTCGGAATTCCCTTCGCGGGCTTTTTCTGCTGGTGATTTTTCTTCATAAACAGTCATCTGCAAAAACAATCGAATCAGCCGGTCAGTCGGTCGCCGCCGACGATAAAATCCGCGTGTGTTTTTCAACCAGTTTCCGCGCGGCGTCGTAACCGTTTGCGCGCAGCAGATGAACGCGGACGGCTGTTTCGACTAGGGTCGAGACGTTTCTGCCGGAACTGACCGGAAGGACGAATTTCGGAAACCTGACGCCGAAAATTTCCGTTTCGCGCGTTTCCAGCCCGAGCCGTTCGATTTCATCGAGCTCGTCCCATTTTTTCAACTCGATGCACAAATCAATCTTTTTCTGCTTGCCGATTGCCGAAACGCCGAACAAATCGCGAATGTTGATAATGCCCAAGCCCCGTATTTCCAGATGTTCGTAGGTCAATTCCGGCGCAGCGCCTTCCAGCTTATCGCCGATTCTTTTGACCATCACCGCGTCGTCGGAAATCAGGTAATGCCCGTGCACGATTAAATCCAGCGCGCATTCGCTTTTTCCGATGCCTGACTCGCCCTGCAAAAAAACGCCCAAGCCGTACATGCCCATCAGGACGCCGTGCAGCATCGTTTGCGGCGCGAGCATTTCCTGCAAAAAATCAGAGACGATGCCGATGGCGATTGAGCTGACTTCGGGCGTGCGCAGGACGGGCAGATTGAATTCTTCGGCAATCTCCAGAAATTCGCGCGGCGGCTCCAGATTTTTAGTCAGCAGAACGCAGCAGATTTTATTTAAATCCAGGTTTCTGATGGCTTCGATGCGTTTTTCGACGGAGAGCTGATTTAAATAGGAAATCTCGCTCTGCCCGACGATTTGCACGCGCCCCTGGTGAATGTAATGAGAAAATCCGGCGAGCGCCAATCCGAGCTTTTGGATTCGCGCCGAAGTAACCCGGCGCGACCGCAGCGATTGCTCGCTTCCGGCTAAAACCTCGATTTGAATTTGTGCTGGAGATTTTTCAACAAACTCTCTGATGTCGATGCTCGGTTTTTCGTTTTTGAAGTTTGCAGACATTCTTGATTTTGGATTTCGGATTCCGGATTCAGCATTGAATAAGAACGGTTTAGTTCAGCTTCTTTATTCAATCCGAAATCCGGAATTCCGAATCGCAAATTTCTTACGGCTGTATTAATCCGAAGTTTCCGTCGGTGCGGCGATAGACGACCGAAATTTTTTCGTTTTTATCGGCGTCTCTGAAAACGAGAAATTGATTTTCTTCCGTCTGAAGAAGCAAAGCCGCTTCTTCCGCCGTCATGGGTTTTACTTTATAACTGCGGGAGCTGACGATGCGCGGCGCGGCGGGCGCGGGCGGCAGGTCGTCAGCCGGCGAGGTCGCCACAATGCTGGTTTTCGTGGCGCGATGATGTTTGTCGATGACCTTGTCTTTCAGCCTGGTCGCCTGTTTTTCCAGTTTCGTAATCGTCTGCGTCAGGGCTTTATACATGTCCGAAACCGTAGTGTTCGCCGTCAGCACGTGGTCGCGCCAGTTGACGATAATTTCCGCGCGATGTCTTCCCTTGACGACTTCGATAATAACGTGCGCATTCGTTGCCTGACCGTTAAAAAGATGTTTCAGTTTGTCAAAATGGTTCTCGACGTGAGAACGCAAAGCAGGAGTTACCTCAAGATGTCTACCGGTATATTCAAAGTTCATAAATCGCACCTCTTGTTCTTTTTTTGTCCTTTGTCTTTCGCCGGTTAA
>DATHBC010000328.1:0-5630 GCA_035296345.1 Pyrinomonadaceae bacterium
TGGCTTGCTCGCCGGTCGCCGCCGAAACTTCTTTCGATAATTTCGCCGTCGATTCGACCGACGAGACGACCGCCTGACCGGCGGCGATTTGTTCTTCGGTCGCGCGCGAAATCTGCCCGACGAGAGTTGTCGTCTCGCGCACGCCCGTCAATATTTTCTCCAGACCTTTCAAGCCTTCTTCAGCCAGGCGATTGCCCTCGTCGGCAACTGTAACGCCTTCGTTTGAAGCGCTGACGGCGTCTGAAACCGATTCCTGCAAAGCGCGGATGATTGCCGCGATGTCGGCGGTCGCTTTTGCCGAGCGCTCCGCCAGATTACGAATTTCTTCGGCGACGACGGCGAAACCGCGCCCGGCGTCTCCGGCGCGCGCCGCTTCAATCGAAGCGTTCAGCGAGAGCATATTAGTCCGCTCGGCGATAATGTTAATCGTATCGACGATGCTGCCGATTTCGTTCGAGCGTTTGCCCATTTCCTTGATGACCGTCGCCGATTGCTGCATCGAATCGCGCACGCGCGTCATTCCCCGAATGGATTTTTGCGCCGTCGAGCCGCCTTCTTCGGTTTCGCGGGCAAGCCGCGTCGTGATGTCGTTGGCGTCTTTCGCCATCGTCGCCACCGAGCGAATCGAACGGTCCATCTGATTGGCGGTAGTCGCGGCGTTGGTCGCCGATTCGGTAATTCGCTCGGAATTTTGCGCCACGCTTTGCACCGAGCGCGCCAGTTCTTCGATTGCCGTCGCCACTTCCTCGACCGTCGAAGCCAGATTCTCGCTCATCGCGGTAACTTCTTCGATGGAAGCCGCCATTTCGTTAATCGCGGCGGAAGTTTCTTCCGCCGCCACGTTCAAATCGTCGGCGCTGTTTGCCAAACCGGCTGTCGAGCGCGACATTTCTTCAATCGTCGCCGCCGTTTCATTGATTGAAGAGGTCAGCGTTTCGGTGTCTTCGCTGACGCTGCTGATGGAAGCCGCGATTTCAGTCATCGCGCCGGTCGTCTCTTCCGCCGAAGTCGCCATTTCCTGCGCCGAAGTCGTCACGCTTTGAATCGAAGCCGCCATTTCTTCGATAGCGGTCGAGGTTTCCGCGATTGAAGACGCGAGACTGGCGGTGTTTGCCGTCACCTGTTCAATCGAAGCGGCGGTTTCGTTAATTGTTGAAACCATCTGCTCGGTCGCATTGGCTGCGGATGCCGTCAGCGACGCCGTTTCCTTAATCGAAGCCGCCATTTCGTTGGCATTGCTGACGGCGCCGTCCAGCGAAGCGATTTGCTCGCCCGCGCCTTCGGTCACTTTGTCGGCGATGCGCCTGATTTCATCGGCGCGACCGGATATATCGCTCGCCTGCCGCCGGACGCGAGCGATGCCGCCCGCGGAATTTTCCGCTTTTTTGTTTATTGTCTTGGTAGCCATAATATTTTAATTTTCCACCCCGGTTTCGACGTCTTCCGACGTTTTCACGACTTCGGCTAAATTCAAAAGCAAAATCAGCCGGTCGCCCACCGTCGCAATCGCTTCCAGATATTTGCCGCTCGTCCCGCTTAAAGCTTCCGACGGCGGATTTATCGCGTCCTGAGGAATGCGTTTAAATTCGCGCGCCGCGTCGACGATTAAACCGATATTTCGTCCCCCGACATTGACGACGACCAGCCGCGTCCGCGCGTCGTATTCGATTTTCGGAAAGCCGAATCTGGTTCGCAGATTGATTGCCGGAATAACCTGCCCGCGCGAAAAAACGACGCCTTCGACCGCCTCGGCGGCGTTCGGGACGGGCGTGATATGTTCAATCATTTCAAGCTGCTGCACGTCGCCGCTCGGCACGGCGTAAGTCGTTCCCGCCAGCTCGAACAGGACAAACGAATCTGCATTTAACCGGTCGTCATTCATACTTTTTGCTTCAGCCTGCGCGTAATCGCCGCAACGTCCAGAATCAATACGACGCGCCCGTCGCCGAGCTCGGTCGCGCCGCTGATGCCCGGCGCTTGCGCGAGCGGGTCGTTGATGGCTCTGATGACGATTTCGCTCTGACCAATTATTCGGTCGACCGCGATGCCGACCGCCTGTTTGCCCTCGCCGACCACGAAAGCGTGAAACGCGCCGCGCGCCTTTTCTTCGAGCGCAAACAGGCGGGCGAGCCTGATAATCGGCAGCGCCGCGCCGCGATATTCGATAACTTCGTTATTTTCAAACTTACGAACCGCGCCCGGCTCGATTTCGATGACCTCGCGAACGTTCGACTGCGGGACGGCAAACCGCTCGCGGTCGACGGCGACTATCAGAGCGTCGGCAATCGCCAGCGTCAGCGGTAATTGTATCTGAAATTTCGTTCCTTTGCCGGTTTCGGTTTCGAGTTTGATGACGCCGCCGAGCTCGTCGACCGTTCGCCGGACGACATCCATCCCGACGCCGCGCCCGCTGGTTTTATCGGCTTCTTCACGGGTCGAAAAACCGGGCGCGCAAAGAATTTCGAGCAGAGCGGCTTCGTCCAAATCTTCGCTCGCGTTTAATAATCCGCGTTTTCGCGCCTGCGCCGCGACTTCTTTGCGGTCGATTCCGCGCCCGTCGTCGCTTATTTCGATTTTAATCGTTTCGCCGACGGTCGCCGCGTGGAGCCCGATTTTCGCTTCCGGCGATTTGCCTTTGGCTTTGCGCGTTTCGGCTTCTTCGACGCCGTGCGAAACGGCGTTTCTGACCAGATGCAAAAGCGGGTCGAGCATTCTCTCGACCAGCAGCTTGTCGATTTCGGTGTTTTCGCCCGTTATTTCAAGCTGAATTTTTTTGCCGGTTTCTCTGGCTAAATCGCGCACGGCAAACTGCATCCGCTCGAAAATCTCTCCAATCGGAATCATCCGCACGCGCATGACGCCGTCGCGCAGGTTTCGCAGCTGTCGCTCGACGGCGTGATTAATCTCCTGCAAATTGCGCCATTCGCTGCTCGGCAGATTGTTTTCGAGCTGCTTGATTTGTTCGGCAAGCCTGGCGCGGCTGATGACGAGCTCGCCGACCATCAGCATCAATTCGTCGAGCCGCGCCAAATCGACGCGCACGACGTTCGACTGCCCGAACAAGCCGGATTTTTGCGATTCGGAAACCTGCGGTTCTCTATTGACTTCCGTTTCCTGAACCGCGCTTTCGAGCTTCTCAAAAATTATGCCGTCCGGTTCCCAGGCTCGGAAAACGCTTTCGTCCGCGCCGGTTTCCACGACAAACTCGAAGGCGATTTTGCCGCCTTCCTTGACCGCGGGCGTCGATTTTTGAATTGAGCCAATCGCCTGCAAACGCTCGCGCACGCTGTTGACGTTGATGCCGCGCTCGGCAAGCGCGGGCGCGGGCGCGAAGGTGAAAAGATACCGCGAATTTCGGGTTGAAGTTTTTTGATTCGGCGGCGGCTGGCTTTCCGGCGGTTGATGGCTTGCGCCCGCTTCCGCGCCGCCGGCGGCAAAAGATTCGAGCAGGTTTATTTCGGCGTCAATCGGCGGAATTTCGCCGTCCGCGCGCCGGGCGATGATGATTTCCTCAAGTTTTTTCGTGCTCTCGATAAGAGCGTTCAAACCTGCTCCCGTAAAAATGGTTTGCCCGTCGCGCAGCAGGCGCAGATAGCTTTCCATATAATGCGCCAGCGTTTCGGCTGCCGAGACGTTAGCCATCGCCGAGATGCCTTTAATCGTGTGAAAGCTGCGGAAAAGTTCGTTGAGCGCGTTTTTTTCGATTGCCCGCCCGGCGGCGAGCGAATCTTCGAGCGCGAGCAGGTTTCGCCTGATGCCGCGCAGATGCTCGTCCGATTCGGCGTAGTAATCGTCGAGAAACTGCTCAAAAAACTGCGCGTTAAATTCGTTTTCGGGCATAAATCAGCAGCGCCTTTCCGCTTAACCGCCTGCCAGCAGTTTACCGGCTTGCTCGACCAAATCCTGCGGCGTAAAGGGTTTGGTCAGATAAACGTCCGCGCCCGCGTTTAAAGCCTGCGCGCGGCTCGCTTCATCGCCCCTGGTGGTGACGACGCAAATCGGAATGCGGCTGTAAACCTGATGTCCGCGCACGAATTCAATGACCTCGACGCCGTGTATGTCCGGCATATTTAAATCTAAAAACATCAGGCTGACGGGCGCGAGCGCGAGTCGCTCAATGGCTTCCAGTCCATTATTCGCCTCCTCGAACTCGACGTCGCGCAAGCCTTTCAGCGACGAAATCATCATTCGCCTAATCGTCGGTGAATCGTCAACCACCAGAATTCTTTTCATCAATTTGTTTACTTATCCAAAATGAAATTTCGGCGGCTCTTTACCTGTAAAAATGAAGATAAAAAACTTTTTTAAGTAGAAAATTCTAACACCGGAATTTTATTTAAACAACCGCAATGTTTCAGCGAAATATTCGTCGATAGTTCTGAATATTTATTTTTCGCGCCTGTTAATACCCGTTTTATAAGGGCGGCATTCAGATGTCAAATACCCGGTAATCACCCGATTCATCCCAATCGGAGCAAAACGAGCCGGAGCGCGAAGAAAAGAAAAAACGAGAATGAGATAAGGCTTCGGATTTGCGCGCCCGGCGAAAGCAGTATTAAACTCTAGAAGATTTTTCCGAAACTCAAAGCCGTCGAAATTATCAAAGGTTAGTCGACAAATGATTAAATCGAATTTTCCGAAATTTAATCGGCTCCTCGCGCTGCTCGTTTTATTTTTGCCTCTGACTTTATTCGCTCAGGAAACGATTCAAAAACCCGCCGCGACGCCGGTCGCAAATTCGAGATTTCTGCTGCCGGAACGGAAAACCGAAAGCAAAATCACCGGCGGCGAGACTCAGGAATTCGCCGTAGTGCTGGCGGAAAATGAATTTGCCCGCGTCGCTTACGAAAAATTGTTCAACCAGCTCGACGTCGGCGTTTATAATCCGCAGGGAGAATTGATTGCTCAAGTCGGATTCAGCCAGCTCAAAAGCATCGTTTTTGCGGCGCGCCGGGCAGGCGAATACCGCGTGCGGTTTAAGGCGTCTCTCAAGCCGGGCGATACGGCGGCTTATTTTATTACGCTGGCGGAAAAACGCCCCGTCAAAACCGGCGACGAGAATTTGATAAAGGCGCAGACCTTGTTTGCCGAAGCGGCGGAAATTACGCGCCAAGCGTCGCTGGAAAGCCGGGAAACCGGAATCATCAAATACAGGCAAGCCGCGGAAATCTGGCTGGCGGCAAATGAAACGGCGGCGGCGGGCGCGGCTTTTAACAGTCTCGGAGTCATTCAATTTCAGCTCAGCCGTTTTTCCGACGCCCTGAAAAGCTACGAGCAAGCCGGGCGGCTGCTTAAACCCGGCTCGTTCGAGCAAGCCATCGCGCTCGGAAACTCCGGCGCGGCGCAGCTCAGCTTCGGAAATCTGCAAAAAGCCTTCGACGCCTATAACGAAGCTCTGCCCGCGATAAAGGCGGAAAAGGAACACGCGATTGAGGCGCTTTTTCTCAACAACATCGGCAAAATTTACGAGCGCGCCGATTCGCCGCGCGCGATGGAATTTTACGAGCAGGCGCTCGCCGCCGCGCTGAAAACAAACGACGCGCGGGCGGAAGCGACGATTCGCGTCAATACGGGCGGCAGGCTCGTGGATTTGCGGCAATACGAGCGCGCCGCCGCCCTTTTCAAGCGCG
>DATHBC010000329.1:0-4310 GCA_035296345.1 Pyrinomonadaceae bacterium
TTATTTGACTACGCTTTCAGAATTAATTTATAAAGCCTTTTTTCGATAACTGACAACTCAGGTTAAATATATTATTTATGTGAATCAAGAGTAGAAAATCAGACGAATGAATAAGCCTTATCTTTGCACACTTTGCGCCTTTGCGGGATAAATCGTTTCCCGCAAAGGCGCAAAGTGCGCAAAGGAAACAATCTACTTATTTCTACTCTTGATTCACATAAGTGATAGTTGATAACTGATAACTGAGAGCTGAGAACTGATAGTTGATAACTGATAATTAAAAGCTGATAGCTGATAGCTGATAGCTGACGGCTATTCTCACTTCTCAGTTATTAGTTCTCAGTTAATGAAGGATTTGCCGATGAATAAAAGTAAGGCGCGCCGCAATCAAAAAAAATACAGCCGTTTTCGTTTTGTCTCCGAGCCGCTGGACGCGATTGACCGCAACGAGGAGATTCGCAAACCGGACTTTCCTTTTTCGAAGGAACTGGAAAAAACTCGTTACCCGGTCAGAGCTTTGCGCTACTGGTGGATGCACTGCGTCATCGAGGACGAGCTGAAACGGCTCAAGCACGCGCCCGTCATTGCCGACGTCGGCTGCGACCGCGGGATTATCAAGCGGTTTATTCCGCCGGTCAAAGGCGCGCGCTGGCTTGGGCTGGATATTGACACGAACCGCGAGGGCATCAGCCTGGCGAAATACGACGAGCTGCATCAATGCGATTTTGACGAAGGGCTGCCGCTGCCCGACGCATCGGTCGACATCGCCATCTGCTCGCACGTTCTGGAACATCTGCCGCGCCCGGATTTCACCCTGCGCGAGATTGCGCGCATTCTGCGCCCGGGCGGGCTTTTGCTGGTCGGCGTTCCGACCGCGCCGAAATTCATCGCGCATTTTCGCGAGCGGCAGTTTGCCAGGCAATTACAGGCTGGAACGCGCCAGCGCGGGCAGCACGTCCACGTTTTCTGGTCGAAGCGCCTGCGCCGCATCGCCGAACAGGTCGGCTTTGAGGTGGAATTTTCGACCGGCACCGCGCTCATCCGAAAAAAAGGCAGCCGCCTGGAAAATTACGCGCTCTGGATTCGCTTTAATCAGGTCTGGGCGGCGCTGTTTCCCTCGCTCGGTCAGGAATTGTGCCTGCAGCTGCGCAAACCGTCGTAACTGAGAACTGAGAACTGATAGTTGAGAACTGAAATTAATAAATACTTCTCAGTTCTCAGTTCTCACTTCTCACCTCAATATACTCAAATAGACTGTCGTTTAACCGATTTGGGTCGAAAGGTGAAATCAATAATCACGAATTTCGTAAAAAACCCGTAATTTACCGATGTTCTATGGCGTGGCACGCTAATCGCTATTAGTAAGCCCGAGAAAGGGAGTTCTCAAGGAGTTTTTATGAAAACAAACAAATTACAAAACAAAATCAAATTATTCGGTTTCGCGTTCGCACTGCTTTTCGGTTTCGGAATTTTATCGGCAACCACGGTAAGCGCCCAATATCGTGACAATCGTGATTATCGCCAGAACGACCGCGACCGTTATGACGATAGACGCAGCAGCAGCTATCGCTCGGTGATGCAGATGGGTTATCGCGAAGGCTTACAGGTCGGTCGTGAAGACGCGCGCAATAACCGTCGCGAGAATGCGGCGAGAGCTTATAATCGCGCCGTGAGAGACGCCAGACGCAGCTATAACTCGCGCTACGGCACCCAGGTTGTTTTCACGCAGGTTTACCGCGAAGGATTTATGCGCGGGTACAATGAAGGCTACGACCGTGTCGACGACCGCCGCGACCGCCGCCGCAACAACCGATACTAAAAAACAAGCCTTTAATAAATAATAAAGCTAAAAACGCCGTTTCATCCGAGACGGCGTTTTTTTCGCTTTCATACGATTCGATAGATAAAACTCGACCTTTTCTCAGGCTTTGCCGTTCGGAATAAAACAAAAACCGGCGGGCGAGGCAGGAAATAAAACAATTTGACTTATTCGTTTTTCCGCGCGCCCGAATCCTTATCGGGTATTGCCGTTTCGCCGAAATTCCGACCGGCGAAAATCACGCTGTGACGGTCGCTTCCGGGCGCGACGCTTTTGCGTCTCCGCCGAGGTCAAACGCTCTGACGGGCAATTTTGGAACGGCGGATTTTGTCGGCGAGCGGTAGAAATTTCTTCCCGGAAGGATTTAATATTGATAAATGAACTTACCACTTTGTTTTCCCGGCAAAGCCCTTGTCTGCCTGTCGTTTATTTTCCTGCTGGCTGGCGGGGCTGCGGACGTCGCGGTTCAGGCGCAAAACGCTTCGTTCGACGTGCTCGCGTACGAAGCGCGGATTGAGCCGGACATTGCGAACAAATCCGTTAAAGGCACGGTTTCCGTCAAATTCAATTCGCTCGAAAATAATCTCGCCGAAATTCAGCTTAACGCGGGCGCGCTGGAAATCGACGCCGTGCGCGAAAGAAAAACCGCGCTGAAATTTGAAAAGCGCGAGAGCCTTTTGATTATTTCTCTGGCGCGGCGGGCGCGAATGAACGAAAAGCGCGAGATTGAAATCGAATATCACGGCACGCCGCGTTTCGGCATCAGATTTTTCCCCGAACAGCAGCAGCGGCAGGTTCACACGCTTTTTTCGACGAGCCAGTGGATGCCTTGCGTCGACGCGCCCGGAGACCGCGCCGCGTTTCGCCTGAACCTGATTTTGCCGAAAGATTTGAAAGCGGTCGGCAACGGTCGCTTTGTCGGAGAAAGCGCCTTGCCGGGCGATAAAATCTCGTCCGTGTGGGAACAGAAAAATCCGGTTCCGACTTATATTTTCGGCTTCGCCGCCGGAAATTTCCGCGAAGTCGTGCAGAATCACAGAGGCGTCAGGCTGCGTTATCTCGCCTCGCCGCAGTTTTCCGAAACGGAAATGCGGCAGATTTTCAGAGACACGGCTGATATGCTGGATTTTTTCGAGAGCAAAGCGGGCGTTCGCTATGCCGACGAAGTTTACACGCAGGTTCTGGCGGCGGGCACGGTAGAACAGGAAATGAGCGGCTTTACGGCGATGAACGAGGCTTACGGGCGCGAGGTTTTGAAAAACGAAAAGGAAATCTGGCTCGCCGCGCACGAATTTGCGCATCAATGGTGGGGCAATATGGTCACGAACCGCGACTGGACGCATTTCTGGCTCAACGAAGGCGTCGCCACTTTTATGACCGCGGCTTATAAAGAACATCGCTTCGGGCGCGCCGAATATCTTTCCGAAATCGAAAAATCCAGAACGCGCTACGAGAGAGTGCGCGACGCCGGAAAAGACAAATCGCTTGTCTTTCCCGACTGGAACAAACCGACGCGCGAAGACCGCACGCTGGTTTATCAAAAAGGCGCGTACGTCACGCATCTTTTGCGCGAGCAGATGGGCGACGCGGCTTTCTGGAAAGGCTTAAAGGAATACACGCAAAAATACTGGGGCAAATCCGTCACGACCGCCGATTTTCAATCGACGATGGAAAAATCGAGCGGCAAAGATTTATCGGCTTTTTTTAATAAATGGGTTTATTTAGCTGAAAATTAATTTTCAAAAAGCAACCTGCGACTCTTTTTTTTATTCAAATCCGGCAGCGGTATGATTGAAACGAAAACAAAGCGACAGGCTAAAATCCTGCGCCTGACACGCAAAATTCATCGTGCTCTGGGCGCGTTTTTATTCGTTTTCTTTTTTATCGTCGCCGTTTCGGGATTGCTGCTCGGCTGGAAAAAACACACGGGCGGCGTGATTCTGGCGAAATCATACGCCGGAAAATCGACCAATCCGCAGGACTGGCTGCCCGTTCACGTTTTGCAGGAAAAAGCCAACCGAATCGCCCGCGAGCAGATTTCGCCGGATTTACCGCTGGAGCTGGATAGAATCGACATCAGACCCGACAAGGGAATGGTCAAGTTCGTTTTCATCAACGGTTACTGGGGCATCCAGCTCGACTGCACGACGGGCGAGCTGCTTCATATCGAACGCCGCCGCGCGGATTTTATCGAAAACATCCACGACGGCTCGATTCTCGATTATCTTTTGGGCATGAAGGACGGCGAGCTGAAACTCGTCTACACTTCCGTCACGGGTTTCGCGCTGCTCACCTTTACGATAACCGGCTTCTGGCTCTGGTTCGGTCCGAAGCGCATGCGCGCCGCCAGAAACCGCCATTAATCCGCCGCGGCAAAATTCTTTCCGATTGTCGTCTGTGATTGAGTAGATATTTTTCGATTATTTATTCAATATGCAGCAAAATATTATTAATTCACAAACACCGCGTTTTTGTTACAAGTGTCATCACC
>DATHBC010000330.1:0-8780 GCA_035296345.1 Pyrinomonadaceae bacterium
AACGCCGTCGCGCGCAACGAGTCGCGCCGCAAGGTAAAAGCGCAGATTGTCGCCGTCAATAAAACGAAGCCTCAGCGCGCGAAGGTCAAAGTCGACCCGAACACCGTGGCGAAAAATACGACGCAGGTCAAAACCGCCGCGCAGAAAGAAAAAGCCTCGAACGTTTTGTCCGGCGCGGCGGAAGTTTATCTGGAAAGAAAACAGACCGATACGGCTATCCAATATTTCCGCGACGCCATCGCGCTGAATCCGAAAAACGAAAACGCCAGAATCGGCTTGAGCGAGGCTTTGACGTTGAAAGCCGACGAAACCGCCGAGAAAGGCAATCAGCAATCGGCGCTCGCCTTATACGAGGAAGCCGTCAAGTTAAACGATAAAAACGCGGCGGCATTCGCCAGTCTCGGCGAAATCTACGACGATTTGAACCAGAACGAAAAAGCCATCGCCAATTACGAAAAAGCTTTGCAGCTCAGTCCCGAATTATCGGAGCTGCACGCGCCGCTCGGCGTTTTATACCTGCAAAAAGGCGAAATTGCGCTGGCGGAAAATTATCTGACCAAAGCGACCGCGGGCGGCAACGCAACGGACGCGGAAACGCATTATTTCAAAGGCTTGCTTTATTACAAGCAGAATAAAAACGCCGAAGCCCTAGCCGCGTTTTCCAGCGCCGTCAAGGCAAAGCCGGATTACGCCGAGGCTTATTATTATCAGGGCGAAACCTACGACCGTCTGGACAAAGAAAAGGAAGCGATAAACGCCTACAAGGAAGCCGTGCGGCATAACCCTCGGTTTGCCGAAGCGTGGTTCGATTTGGGCGTCGCGTATTACAATCGCAATCGTTTTGAAGACGCGGTTGCCGCTTATAAAGAAGTCGTGAGACTGCAAAACAACAACGGCGAGGCGCATCTGAACCTGGCAAACGCTTTCCGCCAGTTAAACCGCTACGCCGAAGCGAACGGCGAATACACGCTCGCGGCGCAGTTTATCAAAGGCGACGCCGATATGTTCAGCGAATGGGGCTTTTGTCTGGGCAAGGAGCGCAAATGGAACAAAGCGGTCGAACGCCTCGACACGGCGGTCGCGATGCGCCCCGACCCGGTCGATTACACGAATCTCGGCTGGGCGTATTACAACGCGGCGCAGGATGATTTGCGCTTAAAGCGCGAGCCGGACGCGAAAACGAAACTGGCGAAAGGCAGAGACGCCCTGCAAAAAGCCACCGTTCTGGACCCGAATTTTGAAGCCGCGTTTTTAAATCTCGGCATCACGCTGACGGACTTGGGCGATTTTCAGGGCGCGGTGCGCGCTTTGTCGAGAGCGACCGATTTGCGCAAAAACTGGGTTTCGGCAATCAACGAACTCGGTTTGGCGTATCGCCAGCTCAACGATTTCGAAAACGCCGTCAAGCAGTTTAAAAAAGCGACCGACATCGACAAACGCTTCGCCGCCGGTTTCTATAACCTAGGCGAAGCCGAATATCGACGCGGAAACAAAAAGGAAGCGAAAAAGGCTCAGGAAAAACTGGCGAAGCTGAATCCGAACCTGGCAAACCAGCTCGACATCCTGATTTCGGGCGCGGTTTTGACCGAGACGAAAAATCAGATTCAGAATCGCCTTCCGAAACCGCGTCTGCCGTACTAGCTTCCGGCTGATTGAGCGGCGAACGGATTTGTTTTATAGTTTGTCGCTGATGATTGCCGAAGAAAATTACGAGTTGGAAAGCCTGCAAAAAAACGTGCCGCTCGCGCCGCTGACGACTTTGAAAATCGGCGGGGCGGCGCGTTTTTTCGTCGCGGCGAGAAGCGAAAGCGAAGTCGTCGGGGCAATCGAATTCGCCCGCGAAAACTCTCTGGAAATTTTCATTCTCGGCGGCGGCAGCAACGTTTTGATTTCCGACGCGGGCTTTGACGGGCTGGTTTTGCAGGTTGCGCTGAAAGGCGTTTCCACCTTTCCTGAAGCGGACGGAACGCTCTACGTCGCGGCGCAGGCGGGCGAGGATTGGGACGAGCTTGTCGCTTTCTGCGTCGAAAAAAATCTAGCCGGAACCGAATGTCTGAGCGGCATTCCGGGTTTCGTCGGCGGAACGCCCGTGCAGAACGTCGGCGCGTACGGGCAGGAAGTTTCGGAAACAATCGTCTCGGTTCGCGCCTTCGACCGCCAAAAAAATCGGATAACCGAGCTGACCAACGCCGAATGCGGCTTTGCCTACCGGACGAGCATTTTCAACACGACCGAAAAAAATCGCTACATCGTTCTGCGCGTCACATATGCCCTGAAACACAAAGGCGAGCCGAGAATAGTCTACCGGGATTTGCGGAAATTTTTCGGCGACCGAAAGCCGGATTTGACGCAGACGCGCCGGGCGGTTCTGAAAATCCGCGCCGAAAAGTCGATGGTGATTGACGAAACCGACCCGAACTCGCGGAGCGCCGGCTCGTTTTTCAAAAATCCGATTGTCGATAATAGCGAGTTTTCGGAAATCGTAGAACGCGCGCGAGCTCTCGGAATCGAAGAAGTTCCGCATTTTCCGGTCGATGCGGGCAGCCTCTATAAAATTCCCGCCGCGTGGTTGATTGAAAATTCCGGTTTTCGGAAAGGCTTTCGCCGCGGAAACGCGGGTTTATCGACCAGGCACACGCTCGCGCTCATTAATACGGGCGGCGCGACAGCCCTCGATATTCTGAATCTGAAGGACGAGATTCAGAAAAAAGTTTTGGGAAATTTCGGCGTTTCTCTCGTGCCGGAGCCGGTTTTCGTCGGTTTCGATTAAAGGCTTTTACAAAAATTTACAACATTTCGGCGCGGCATTTCTTGCCCGGCAAAAAATTGTGTGCTTAAATATTCGCCGACTGCTAAACCAAAGGGGCAAAATCGAAACTTAAAGGTTTCAATTAATCGTTTTTTCCGAACGACAATTAACACAGTAAGCAATAATGCAAATCAAGGTCGGAGTTTATTGAAAAGTCCTGCGGCTCTACCGTTTACACAATCATTTCTTCGCCTGATTCACATTAATAAAGACAATTTTTTTACCGGGATCAATTAAGAAGGCTGCGTCTTTTCACGTCTTCGAAAACGATTCCGAAACCCGCCTTTTGACGGACAAAAGAGAGAAAGCTTTATGACAGAAAAAAATGAACAGCAGACGGAATCGAACCTGTCGAACCAGACCGCCAGTCGCCGCCAGTTTCTCGGCAGGATAAGCAAGACCGCGATTGCCGCCGCAGCCCTCGGCGCGGTCGCGCCGCTGGTCGATAAAAAATCCGAAGCTCTCGGTCAGACCGCGAAACGCGAAGCCGCGCGCGGCGCTCAGACCTTTTACCAGAACCGCGCCAATGCCTGTTATCAATGGCGAGCCGGCGTCGCGCACTCGAATCTCGCGCCGATTCCGCCGTTTTTCGACCGCGCCAATAACGGCGACGAATTGCTTTACGCCAGCCGCATCGGCAATTACTCGAAAGGACTGCCGCATCAATCGAACGGCGAGGTCGTGCCGACGGCTTACAACGCGCTGCTCGACGCTCTAAGAACCGGAAATCCGACCGCGTTCGAGCAGATTCCGCTCGGCGGCGACCGGAAACTTACCAACCCGCAAAGCGGTCTGGCTTTTGACCTCGAAGGCAAAGACGCCTTTCATTTCGTCCAGCCGCCGCCGCCGGCTTTTGCGAGCAAGGAAACGGCTGCCGAAATCGCCGAAAATTACTGGATGGCTTTCCTGCGCGACGTTCCCTTCGCCGAGTATGAAAACAACGCGATTGCGCAGGCGGCAGCCGCCGATTTGACCCTTTTCGGCGCGGATTTCAAAGGCGCGAAAGACACCAATGGGCAGGTTACGCCGAGAGTTCTGTTTCGCGGTCTGACGCCGGGCGACAAAGCCGGACCGTATCTCTCGCAGTTCTTTCTGAAACCGTGTTTCTTCGGCGCAAACGAAATCAATCAAAGAATCCACACGGTGCTGCCCGTCGGCGCGGGCGGTCAGAATTACCTGACCGATTTCAATAGCTGGCTGGCGGCGCAAAACGGCGTTTCGCCCGCGCAGGCTGACCTTTTCGACCCGACGCCGCGTTATATGCGCAACGGTCGAGACCTCGGTCAATGGGTTCACATAGACGTTTTGTTTCAGGCTTATTTCCAAGCCTTTCTGGTGATTGCAGGCTCGGGCGTTCCGGCTGACGGCGGCAATCCGTACAGCAATTCGGCGACGCAAATCGGTTTCGGAACCTTTGGCGGACCTCATGTGGCGACGCTTTTGTGCGAAGTTTCGACGCGCGCGCTGAAAGCCGTCTGGAATCAGAAATGGTTTGTCCACCGGCGTCTGAGACCCGAAGCTTTCGCCGAAAGGGTCGACCGCCGCGCTTATCACGGCGCGAATTACCCGGTGCATCAGGAAATTTTAAATTCGGTCACGACGGCGTCGCGCCTCGGCGGTCATCTGCCACCCGGAAACGCTTTTCTGCCGCAGGCTTTCCCGGAAGGCTCGCCGACACATCCGGCTTACGGCGCGGGGCACGCGACCGTGGCGGGCGCTTGCGTCACTATCCTGAAAGCCTGGTTTAACGAAAGCACGGTGATTCAGAATCCGGTCGTGCCGGACGCCGCCGGATTGAATTTAGTTCCCTACGGCGGCTCGGAAAACCTGACCGTCGGCGGCGAATTAAACAAAATGGCTGCCAACGTCGCATTGGGGCGCAACATGGCGGGCGTTCACTGGCGCTCGGACGCGACCGAATCGCTGCTGCTCGGCGAAGCGCTCGCCATCAGCATCCTGCGCGACCAGAAATCCGGCTACAACGAGCAATTCTCGGGCTTCAGCCTGACCAAATTCGACGGCACGACAATCACGGTTTAAGAACTAATCGAAAATTGCTCAAGAAGGAAAAACGCGGTTATTATCAGCCGCGTTTTTTCTGTATAATCGAAAATTTAATATGCCGAAACGCACAGACATCCATAAAATTTCAACTTAAAGAGACGGTTAAATTTCTTCGAGTCTTAGAAGACATTTATCCAGACTAGGTGAGTTTAATCTAGCAGATTTTACATCCCAGAAATCGAAAACAAATCTTTTTATTTCAGAAGAGTATAATTTCCCAACTTGAGCAGTTGAATTTTGTTCGGGAACTAAAGAATTACGAATTTTAGAGGAACGAGAATTTCCAGCTATATTAACGAGTTTTTGTTTGGGGTCATTTTCACTTTCAGGATGGACGGGTATCTTTTCAACACCAACATTCAAAAACTTAGCTATATTTTTACGGTCAGCTAATAACCAGCTTTCAATTTCTCTAACTACAACTCTGAAAATCATCAAAGCATTTTTATGCGGCAACCAATTTGAAATAACTTCTGGTGGGCAGTTATATCCTGTATCCATAAAGTCTACCAAAGCCAAATAGCAGATATTGTTGGCAGACTTATTAAAGGCACGAAGTTTATTTTTAATATAGCCATGACCTTGTTTTCCATAACATGCTCCAACTTGATGTCCAAGCTCACAAATGATTTTGTGTGCTACAACTTCGTCTATCTCACCTTCGACTAAAAGATTTATGACCGCCATTTTTTACAAAGAGAAAAGAAGTCCTTGAATGCCTTGCGGAGATGATTTAGGAAGTACAACATCTGCAATGCTCAATCCATTTCTTAATTGCTCCATTTCTTCTGGAGAATCCAATGGAGAAACAAGTTTTGTTCCATCCGGGCTTGGTTCCAATCTGATTACTTCTTCGCCGCCAATACCTTCATCATCAAGCATTTCTTCAGAGAACGTGCTGATAATCACTTGTCTTCTTATCTTACGAAAGCGAAATATTTTTTCAATCATGGCAGGAAGCAAACGAACTACTTCCTTATGTAGAGATAGCTCAGGTTCTTCCATCAGAAGCGTACCGTCACCTTCAAAAAGTGACCAAAGTAGTCCAAACAAACGAAGCGTGCCATCAGAAAATTGAGATTCAAATTGTTTTCCGGCGTGAGGTCTCCAATGCTCGAAAATGCCTTCCAAATGCGGAATTCCTGAACTGTCACGGCTAACTTTTAATTCTTTTAACTGCGGAACAGCAATCTGCAATACAGATTCGATTTTTTTTAGACGGGAATCTCGAATATTAGGTCTTGTTCTTTCAACTCGATGGAGGAAATCTCGACCGAATGGGTCATTACTAATTGAAACTGGAGAAAAACCTTTTGAATCTCTAACTACTTGGGGAATCAAATGTTGATAGCTAATATTCTGAAAGAAATTAGAGATTGTACGGAAATCTTTGTTTGCTGTAAGTTGTTCTAATGATGTTTGTGAAAGTCTTGCAATATCTTTTTTATCATCATTGTCCGGTCTGTCTAAAAGAATTTTACCCTCATGTTCTACTCTTTCAGACTTAATTATTGGATTGCGATTTTGATTTTGACCAAAACTTAAATGGTAAATCCAAACTGAATCATCATCGTCTTTAATTTCAACTTCAATCGAAATATCCGGTTTCTGTCTGGCAAATAAACACCTAATGGCGGAAACTCCGTTTCGAGTTTCAATTGCTTGCTTAAAACCGCCGCCTGTATCCAGCGAAATTTCTCGCAGAAAACGAAAAATGTCCAAAAAATTTGATTTACCTGAGGCATTAGGTCCAATTAAAAATAATCTACGCGATAAATTGACTTCGCCTTTGCGAAAATTTTTCCAATTTTCAATTTTTAATCTTTGAATGAACATTTAAGCAAATACCTGCTGATACTGTATAATTTACTCAATTTACTGCGCTTCTATTATTACAATAATTTACTAAATGCCAAAACGCACAGACATCCATAAAATCTTAATCATCGGTTCGGGTCC
Organism: Pyrinomonadaceae bacterium; assembly: GCA_035296345.1. Lineage (GTDB taxonomy): Bacteria > Acidobacteriota > Blastocatellia > Pyrinomonadales > Pyrinomonadaceae > JALZHR01. The sequence goes on from DATHBC010000330.1 coordinate 6,833, forward strand.
AATCGTCATCGGGCAGGCGGCGGAGTTCGATTATTCGGGCACGCAGGCTTGCCGCGCGCTGATACAGGAAGGCTTCGAGGTCGTGCTGGTCAATTCGAATCCGGCGACGATTATGACCGACCCGGAAATTGCCGATAAAACTTACGTCGAGCCTTTAACCATCGAAGCCGTCAGCGCGATTATCGAAAAAGAGCGTCCCGACGCGCTTTTGCCGACGGTCGGCGGGCAGACGGGCTTGAATCTGTCGGTCGAGTTATACGAAAAAGGAATTTTGGATAAATTCGGCGTGAAATTAATCGGAGCCAACGTCGAGTCAATCAAAATCGGTGAAGACCGCGAGCTGTTTAAAAAGGCGATGGACGAAATCGGCATTCCCAGCCCGAAAGGCGGCTTTGCGCATAATTGGGAAGAAGCGCGGAAAATCGTCGAAGAAACCGGTTACCCGGCGATTATTCGCCCGGCGTTCACGCTCGGCGGCACGGGCGGCGGAACGGCTTATAACCCCGAAGAATTCGAGGAAACCGTCGAGCGCGGTCTGGCGGCTTCGCCGATTTCGCAGGTTTTGATTGAAGAATCCATTTTAGGCTGGAAAGAATACGAGCTGGAAGTGATGCGCGATTTGAACGATAACGTCGTGATTATCTGTTCAATCGAAAATTTCGACCCGATGGGCGTGCACACCGGCGATTCGATAACGGTCGCGCCCGCGCAGACCCTGACCGACGTCGAATATCAGCGATTGCGCGACATGTCAATCGCCTGCATACGCAGAGTAGGCGTCGAAACCGGCGGCTCGAACATCCAATTCGCCGTCAATCCGGCGAACGGCGACGTGCGAATCATCGAAATGAACCCGCGCGTTTCCCGCTCGTCCGCGCTCGCCTCGAAAGCGACCGGCTTTCCGATTGCGAAAATCGCCGCCAAGCTCGCCGTCGGCTACACGCTGGACGAAATTCCGAACGACATCACGAAAAAAACGCCCGCCAGCTTTGAGCCGACCATTGATTACGTCGTCACGAAAATTCCGAAATGGGCGTTCGAAAAATTTCCCGGCGCGGAAGACGTTTTGGGAACGCAGATGAAATCGGTCGGCGAGGCGATGGCAATCGGCAGAACGTTTAAAGAATCGCTTTTCAAAGGCTTGCGCTCGCTGGAAGCCGTCAAGCCGCTGCGGCTCGAAGGCGTTCCCGACCACGTTTTGCAGCGCCGGCTCGCGCGCCCGAACTCGCAGCGATTTTCCTATATCACATACGCCTTGCGAAACGGTTATTCGATTGCGGAAATTCATCGCCTGACGAAAATCGACCCGTGGTTTCTGGAACAATTGCAGGAAGTGATGCAGTTGCAGGCGCGCATCGACGGGCGGAATTTAAACGACGTGCCGAGCGACGTTTTGCGGACGGCGAAAGAGTTTGCTTTATCAGACCGGCGCATTTCCTATCTGACCGGTTCGACGGAGCTCGGCGTGCGCGAGCGGCGCAAAAATCTGAATATCGCGCCTGTTTACAAGCGCGTCGATACGTGCGGCGCGGAGTTTGAATCGCACACGCCGTATCTTTATTCGACCTACGAGGAAGAATCGGAAGCCGAGCCGACGAAGCGGCGCAAAATTATGATTCTTGGTTCGGGACCGAATCGTATCGGGCAGGGAATCGAGTTTGATTATTGCTGCTGCCACGCTTCGTTTGCGTTGCGCGACGCGGGTTTCGAGACGATTATGGTCAACTGCAACCCGGAAACCGTCTCGACCGATTACGACACTTCCGACCGGCTTTATTTCGAGCCGCTTACTTTCGAAGACGTCATGAACATCGTCGAAACGGAAAATCCCGAAGGCGTCATCGTCCAGTTCGGCGGGCAGACGCCGCTTAATCTGGCCGACCGGCTGCACCAGGCGGGCGTTCCGATCATCGGCACCTCGCCCGACTCGATCGACCTCGCCGAAGAC
>DATHBC010000331.1:0-1508 GCA_035296345.1 Pyrinomonadaceae bacterium
ACGATTTTCACTATGACGATAGCGATTTTCATTATGACAATAGCGATTTTTATAATGACAATAGCGATTTTTATAATGGCAATAGCGATTTTTATAATGACAATCACGATTTTCACAATGGCAATAGCTGTTTTTCAAATGTCAGCCGCAATTTTTATTTTTGCAGGCGCGATTTTTAGTCGGCTCCGAGCCTTTTTCCGAAATCTTTCGCTTCCGGAAAATTTTTTACTGACCTGATACCTTTTTTGAAATCATTTTCGCTTTACCACATAGAAGGTTTTCGATGACGACGAAAGCTTTATTTATACAGGTCAATTTATACAGGTCATACAATTTGGGGAGAAAATTATGAAATTACATACCGTCTTAATTCTTTTGGTTCTTTTGCTGGTCGCGGCTGGCTCGGCTTTCGGGCAGACGACCGTCATTAATTATCAGGGACGTTTGAGCGAAGCGAGCGCGCTGGAAAACGGCAGCTATCAATTTCAATTCAGGCTTTACGATGCGGCTGAAGGCGGCAACCAAATCGGCGCAGCCTTAGAGTCGCGCGTGCTGGTGACGAACGGAGCTTATTCGACCAGCCTCGATTTCGGAGCGGAAGTTTTCTCCGGCGGCGAGCGTTATCTGGAAATCAGCATTCGCAAAACCGAAACGGAAGCTTACGCGCCTTTAAGCTCGCGCGAAAAAATCAATTCCGTGCCGTATTCGATTAGAGCAAACACGGCGACGACCGCCGAAAACGTCGGCGGCGTATCCGCGGACGACGTTTCCAAAAGCGTCGAGACGGTAAATAACGCGACATCAAACAACGTCGGCGGCGCGATTGCCAGGCGCGACGACAAAGGTCAGATTGCCGTCGGCGGCATCATTTTCCCGGACGGAACGGTTCTGAAATCGGCTGGCTTTACGGGCGGCAAAATCGTCAATCCGAGCGGCGCGGAAAACATCGCCGGAACGGGAACCGCGAACCGCATTTCGAAATGGATTGACGGCAGCGGCACGCTCGGCGATTCGACGATTACCGAAACGCAGACGGGCTTGGTCGGCATCGGCAACCCGAATCCGACGTCTAAATTTTCGGTTCTCGACGGCGCAAACGCGGAACTGCGATTTGCCCAGGGCGCGTCGGGCATCACGCCGAGCCTGAGCGTAATCTCCACGCCGTCTTCGATGACGACGGGCGGCGGTTTGACGCTCGCCACCGGCACGGGCGGTTCGAGCTTCGTTTTCAGCGACAACCTGCCGTTTTATATCGTTAAAGATACGAAGGCGAATGTCGTCAACAACAATCTCGGACACGGAACCTTGCTGTTCACGGTTCTGCCGAACGGCAACGTCGGCGCGGGAACGCAGAATCCGACCGAAAGATTCGAATCCAACGGCAACATCAAAATCAGCGGCGCGAACAACGGCATTATTTTCCCCGACGGCACGAAGATGACGACCGCGGGCGGCGGCGGCGGCGGCGGCAATATGACCGGCACGAGCATCGTCACTGCCATCAACGA
>DATHBC010000332.1:0-4157 GCA_035296345.1 Pyrinomonadaceae bacterium
GTTTTGCCTTCGCCGCCGCCGTGCGGGTGGTCGACCGGGTTCATCGCGACGCCGCGAACTTTCGGTCTCAAGCCCTTCCAGCGCGAGCGTCCGGCTTTGCCCAATGAAACGTTTTCGTTTTCCGTGTTGCCGACCTGCCCGACCGTCGCCATGCAAACTACGGGAACGCGGCGAACTTCGCCCGAAGGCATTCTGAGCTGCGCGAAATTGCCTTCTTTAGCGACAAGCTGCGCGAAGCTTCCGGCTGAACGCGCCATCTGTCCGCCTTTGCCGGGACGCAGCTCGATGTTGTGAATCTGCGTGCCGAGCGGAATATTCTGAATCGGCAGAGCGTTTCCGGGCAGAATGTCCGCCTCTGCGCCGCTCATAATCGTCGAGCCGACCGTTAAGCCGACGGGCGCGAGAATGTAGCGTTTTTCGCCGTCCAGATAAGTAATCAGGGCGATGTGCGCCGAGCGGTTCGGGTCGTATTCGATTTGCGAGACGCGACCGGGAACGCCCGTTTTATTGCGCTTGAAATCGACGATGCGATAAAAACGCTTGTGACCGCCGCCGCGCCGGCGAACCGTGATGCGACCGTCGCTGTTGCGTCCCGAGATTCTCTTTTTCGGCTCCAGCAAAGATTTTTCCGGCTTTGCGTTCGGAGTCAGTTCATCGCGCGTCAGATACGTTTGATAACGACGCGCCGGTGATGTCGGTTTTAATTTCTTAATGCCCATCTTTCAATTTCGGATTGCGGATTTGGGATTGCGGATTTTGTTTTATTAAAATCCGGCTTTCCTTTTCCGCTTCAATTTTTCAACCGCTGGAATCGTTCATTGGCGACTGGCGAAAACAAAATCCGCAATCCCAAATCCCAAATCCCAAATTAAATTGCTTCTGCGTAATCAACAATCGGCTCGCCTTTCTGCAAGGTCACATAAGCCTTTTTCCACGAGGCGCGGCGACCTTCGTGACGTCCGCGTTTTTTGATTTTGCCTTCGTAATTGACGGTGCGAATCTTGGAAACCTTCACGGTGAAAATTTCTTCGACCGCGCGGCGAATATCGTCTTTCGTGGCTTTGCGGTCGACGCGAAAGCTCAAAATCTGTCCTTCGCCTTCTTCGCTGGTCGATTCTTTCAGAAGAACCGATTTTTCCGTAATGACGGGCGACTTGAGAATGTCCCAGACATTCATATTTAAAACTTTAGCCATTTGCCGTCGCCTCCTTTTCGTTTTCTCTGTTCGGGTCGAGAAAGCTGGTCAGTTCTTCGATTGCCGTTCGGGAAACCAGAAGTCTTTCGTGATACAGCACGTCGTAGACATTCAAGCCGTATCCGTTGGTGACTTTCGTTTTCCGGACATTGCGCGACGAGCGAAGCAGGTTGGCGTTGTCGAGCGAATCGACAATCAGGGTTTTGGTCGCTTTCTTTTTATCGACCAGACCGAGCGTCTGCAAAACGCCGATAAATTCTTTTGTTTTCGCGCCGACCGAACCGAAATCGTCGATGATAATCAGGTTGCCTTCGCGCAGTCTTTCCGAAAGAGCCGAGCGCAGAGCGCCGCGCCGCATTTTCTTCGGCAGATTGTAAGACCAATCGCGCGGCTGCGGTCCGTGAACGTTGCCGCCGCCTTTCCACAAGGGGGAGCGCAAGCTCGCGATACGCGCGCGCCCCGTTCCCTTCTGCTTCCAGAGCTTGCGACCCGAACCCGAAACATTACCGCGAGTTTTCGTCGCGCTCGTTCCCTGACGCTTGTTAGCCAGATAATTTCTGACCGCCTCGTGAATCAGCGATTCGTTCAATTCCGCGCCGAACACGGCATCGGACAATTCGATGTCGCCGACTTCGTTATTACTTAAATTGCGAACCTTTACGGTAGGCATAATCTCACTCCGTTCAAGCTATCAGCCATCAGCCATCAGCCATCAGCAAAAACTGACCGCTGACCGCTGATTGCTGACCGCTATTTCCTAGTAGTTTTCTTCACCACAACCAGACTTCCGTTGGCTCCCGGCACAGCGCCGCGAATCATAATCAGGTTGTTTTCAATATCGACTCTCGCAATGGTCAAGCCTTTGACCGTCACGCGGGCGTCGCCCATGTGACCGGACGACCGCGTTCCTTTGATAACACGCGAAGGATAAGCGGACTGACCGATTGAACCCGGCGCGCGCACCGACATCGAGCCGTGCGATTCGGGACCGCGATGAAACTTGTGTCGCTTAATCGTGCCCGCAAAGCCTCGACCTTTCGATTTGCCGATAACGTCGATTTTGTCGCCGTCCGTAAATAAATCGGCTTTCACCTGGTCGCCGATATTGACGTCCTCGTCGCCGTCCAGACGAATTTCTTTCAGGATACGGGTCGGCGGCATGCCGCTTCCGGTTTTCTCGAAATGACCGCGCATCGGCTTCGTCACGTTTTTCAGCTTTATCGGTTTGTCTTCGACTAATCCGAGCTGAACCGCGTTGTAGCCGTCTTTGCCGTCCGCCGTTTTCTTTTGCACGACGACGCAAGGTCCCGCCTTGATGACAGTCACGGGCGTAACCGTTCCGTCCTCGGCGAAGATTTGCGTCATTCCAACTTTTCTACCGATGATTCCGTTAACCATCTTCAACACCTCAATTTCGGATTTGGGAATGCGGATTGCGGATTTAATAAATTTGTTGACTAATCAACCAATCCGCATTCCGCATTTCGCACTCCGCAATCTATTTAGCTTTTGCCGAATGCTTTGATTTCTACGTCAACACCGGCGGGTAAATCCAATTTCATCAACGCGTCGACCGTTTCCGGCGTCGGGTCGAGAATGTCCATCAAGCGTTTGTGCGTTCTGATTTCAAACTGCTCGCGCGATTTTTTATCGACGTGGGGCGAGCGCAAAACCGTCCACTTGTTTTTGATGGTCGGAAGCGGAATCGGACCTGCGACTCTCGCTCCGGTGCGTTTCGCCGTTTCGACAATCTCCTGCGTCGATTGGTCGAGAACGCGATGGTCGTATGCTTTCAGCTTGATGCGAATTTTTTCGTTTAACATATTTTAGCTCTTAGCTTTTAGCCGTCAGCTTCTGCTGATTGCTTAAACTACTCAACGATTTCACTAACGGTACCGGCGCCGACCGTTCTGCCGCCTTCCCTGATAGCAAAGCGCAGTCCCTTTTCCATGGCAATCGGTGCAATCAGCTCAATCTCCATCTGGATGTTATCGCCCGGCATGACCATTTCCACGCCTTCCGGCAAGTGCGCCACGCCCGTCACGTCCGTCGTGCGGAAGTAGAACTGCGGGCGATAGCCGGTGAAAAACGGCGTGTGACGCCCGCCTTCCTCTTTGGTCAGCACATAAGCTTCCGCCTTGAATTTCGTATGCGGCGTAATCGAACCCGGCTTGGCAATCACCTGCCCGCGCTCGATTTCCTTGCGCTCGACGCCTCTCAACAAAAGCCCGACGTTATCGCCGGCTCTGCCTTCGTCCAGAAGCTTTTTGAACATCTCGACGCCCGTGCAGACCGAGTTTCTGGTGTCGCGGATGCCGACAATCTCTACGGGTTCGTTAACCTTGATGATGCCGCGCTCGATTCTGCCCGTGGCGACCGTGCCTCTGCCCTGAATGGTAAAGATGTCTTCGACCGGCATCAGAAAAGGCTGGTCGATGGCGCGCTCCGGCGTCGGAATGTAATCGTCGACCGCCTGCATCAATTCGTCAATCTTCGGCTCCCAGGCGGCGTCGCCTTCCAGAGCTTTCAATGCCGACCCCTGCACGACCGGAATATCGTCGCCCGGAAATTCGTAAGAGGAAAGCAGCTCGCGGATTTCCATTTCCACCAGTTCCAGCAGTTCGGCGTCGTCCACCGCATCGACCTTGTTCATAAACACGACGATCGAAGGCACGCCGACCTGCCGCGCCAGCAGAATGTGCTCTCTGGTTTGCGGCATCGGTCCGTCCGTTGCGGCGACCACCAGGATGGCTCCGTCCATCTGCGCCGCGCCCGTTATCATGTTTTTCACGTAGTCGGCGTGTCCCGGACAATCGACGTGCGCGTAATGGCGATTCGCCGTTTCGTATTCGACGTGCGCCGTGGCGATTGTAATGCCGCGCGCCTTTTCTTCCGGCGCGTTATCGATCGAATCAAAGGCTCTGACCTGAATCTTCGGATTATGCTTCGCCAGAACTTTCGT
>DATHBC010000333.1:0-1625 GCA_035296345.1 Pyrinomonadaceae bacterium
TGTTGCTTCTTCTACCGCCCAGTCTGCTGACCGAAACGCTTCGGCTGCCGAAACGGACGGCTTCGACACAGCTCGGCATCCAAATGTCCAAGCGGCGACCTTTGATTCCGCCGCCAGTGTCGGCGACCGTGTAAGTTCCGCTGTAGGCGCCGTTGTGGATTTGGATGCGCGAGCCGAGCGGCAAAACGCGCGGGTCGGCGGCGACGATTCCGCGCCGGACGCTGCTGCCCGACGCCGTTCTGCCTTTCAGACAATAAGCTGTCGCCCGGAAAGAACTCGCTTCCGAAAGTATGTTGTTTTTGTTTTCTGATTTTTCGTTTTTGGTTTGAACCTGATTTTGTTGTAATTGTTGAAATGTTTGATTTTCGTGGTTGTTAGATTGTTCTGATAAATTGTTTTGCGAATCGTTCGCTAAGGCGACGGCTTCGACGGTCGGTTGAAAGTAAAATAAAACGCTTACTGACAACGCAATCGCGCCGAGGAATCCGCCTCCTCCGGCTAGATTTTTCATCTATTTGTTTGCTCCTTATTGTTGGTTTGTTTCCTTCCACCCGAGCTTTTGTAAAACCTTTTCCCGATAACTCGAACAGACGAACGCAGAATGTTCCGCGAAGAGTTTTTCAAAAAACATTGTTAATATACCATTTTCAACCGCCCTTGTCTAATCCTTGCAAAATTTGTTTAAACAAGCGGACGGGAAAAGGTTAAAAGAGTAGAGTTAAAAAAGGGAAAAAGTTTAGCTTTACGGTCAAAACTCTCTTTGATTTTGACTAAGCCATATCTATAATACAGCCTTAAAACTTCTAATTTTCCATTTCGGCGACAGACCGCTGAAAATAACTTTTTCGATCTTTCACTTTTTCAATCTTTTCTTCTTTCACTTTTTCTCGCTTTTTCATTAGACTTCACCGAATCAATTTCGTATATTTCCAACGGCTGATTAAAAAAACATTTGGGGGAAAAAACAATTTGTCTATGCAGGAACGCCGTCAAGGCGCGCGTTACAACATTTCTTTTCCAATTCGCGTGACGTGGAAGGACGAACACGGACGGGAAATCGTGCAGGACGGTTTAACGGAAAACGTCGGACCGCAGGGAACGCTGATTTTTTTGCCGCGCGCTCTGCCAGCCGTCGGCAGCAAAGTGACTCTGACGGTAACGGAAAACGCCGAAGAAGAAATCAGCGTCACGGCGCAGGTTATTCGCCTGGAGCGCAACGCTTCGCATCCGCAGGCGGCTTTTCAATTAACCGATTCGCTGCGGCTCTGGAAAAAGAAGGTTTGGGAATACGCGGGCGAGCTACTCGCCGCCGAAAAACCCGAAGATTTCGACGATTACTAAATCGGAGCGCAAAAATTTGAAGAAATTTAACCACAGAGGACACAGAGAAAATCAAGAGAAAAATCAAAAAAACTCTGTATTTCTCTGTGTCCTCTGTGGGTAAACTATTTTTATTTCGCGCGTGCGACATTTGTGGGTAACAAAGGCGCTCGCGCTCGGTTAAAATTTATGAAGATTCTGGTTCTCGGCGCGGGGCGGATGGGACACGGCGCGGCGTTTGATTTGATTCATAACTCGCCGGATGTCGAAGCGGTAACAATTGCCGATTTCGATTCAGCCAAAGC
>DATHBC010000334.1:0-10747 GCA_035296345.1 Pyrinomonadaceae bacterium
AAGCCGCATCATCGAAAAACCGGTCGCGGCAAATCTAAGACTGCGCGAGGAACACATCATCGTCAATCGACGCCCGGTTAATCGCGAAGTGACGGACGCCGATTTGCAGAATTTCCGCGAAGGCGAGCTGGTCATCACCGAACACGCCGAAATTCCGGTCGTCGGCAAACAGGCGCGCGTCGTCGAAGAAATCGTGATTGGCAAAAATGTGACCGAGCACGTCGAAACGGTTCACGAAACCGTCCGCCGCAACGAGGTCGAGGTCGAAGAGATTAATCGGGACGCTAACGATAACAACCCCGAAGGCATCGACATCAATACGCGGGGCGCGACAAGGTAAAATTTACACATTAGCGAATCGGCACGGCGATACCAATATCGCCGTCGCGCCGGTTCGCCTGAAACACAAGGAGGGACAATGAATAAGAAATTTTTAGGAATGATGAGATTTGTCAGATACAGCGTTATCGTTTTGATTTTGGTTGCGATAACCGCCTTTATGATATACGCGCAGCCGAACACGAACGGCAACGCCAACGGGAGAGCCGACCGCGGCAGCGACCGCACGCCGGAAACGAGAACGGTCGAGCGCGACGACGGTTTCGATTGGGGCTGGCTCGGCTTGCTCGGCTTGCTCGGCTTGGCTGGCTTGATTCCGAAAAGCCGCAAAGTCGAAGTACAGGAATTTCGCGATACGAATCGCCCGACAACCGGCACGGGAACAACTCATTAACGGATTGCGTATAAGATAAGAAAATTGATGAGGTTAACAGGAAACAGGGATGAAAGAATGATTTTTCTTTATCCCTGTTTTTCCTGTTTCAACGTAAATTCTTTTTTTTAATTAATGGCGTTTATTTTCGCAGCGCGCCCTGTATAAAAGCCGCCGCGTCTTCTTTTAACTTTCGCAGCGAGTTTTTCTCGATATACATCATGTGCCCCGCCTCGTAGTATGTGAAGGTGACGTTTTGTCTTAACTGCGGGTCGAGGTTCATCGCCGAGATGGTATATTCGGCGGCGAAAAACGGCGTCGCCATATCGTAATAGCCGTTGGCGAGCAGCACTTTCATATACGGATTTTTCGACATCGCCGATTTCAGACTCATCGAGGTGTCGGCGTAACCGTTGTTCACGTTCCAGTTCCACTGCCCGATGCCGCCGCCCAGAATGTAATATTCCAAATCGGATTTAAAGCCCAAATCGCGGCGCACGTAATCGTTGAAAACCGCGGTGTAAGGCGGTCGAATCGCGTTCATGCTCGGGTCGGTTTCGGCGTTGTTGCCCGCCGCGTCGCGGTCGATGCCGGTAAAGCGGCTGTCGAGCCGTCCGGTCGTGCGCCGCCGGTCGCGCAGCAGCTCTTTATTAAATTCGCCCAAATCCACGCGAAAATTATTGCGCTCGACGAATTCCCTACTCAAGCCCGTCAACCGGCTGAATTTTTCCAGCAGGTTCTCTCGCTCCGCTGCCGAAAGACGTTCGATTCGCATCAGCGCGGGCAGGTATTCGTTCATCGCGAAATTCTCGGCTTCCTGCGCGACTTCCCTGAGCGATTTCGCCTGCATCTGCGGCGAAAGACGTTTGTGATACCACGCCGTCGCCGTATAAGACGGCAGAATCAGAACGAGCGGCAAATCGTTGTTTTCGGCAAAGCGAATCGTCTGAAAATTCAAAACCGTGGAAACGAGCAGGATTCCGTTTAAGCCGATGCCGCGCTCGAAAAGATGATTCGACAAGCCGGAAACGCGCGTCGTGCCGTAAGATTCGCCGACCAGAAAAAGCGGCGACGACCATCGCTCGTAACGTCCGAGATACATTCGTATAAATTCGCCGACCGATTCGATGTCGCCGTTGACGCTGAAAAATTTACTGCCGAATTCCGGTTTCGTCGCGCGGGAATAACCCGTTCCGACCGTATCGACGAAAACCAAATCCGTTTCGGTCAGCCAAGTCGCGTCGTTGTCTTCCATCTGATACGGCGGCGGCGGCATCAAGCCGTCGTCGAGCATTTTCACGCGCTTCGGTCCCAGAGCGCCCATGTGCAGCCAGACCGAAGCCGAGCCGGGACCGCCGTTAAAGGAAAACATCAAAGGACGATTGGCGGGCGGATTTTCCAAAGTGTAAGCCATAAAGAAAATCCGCGCTTCGGTCTCGCCCGTCTGCGCGCTGCGAATCGGCATATAACCGGTCGTCACGTTGTAATTCAGCGTGCGATTTCCGGCTCTGACCGAATGTCTGGTGACGACGGGCGGCTCGTCCGCCTGAATTACCGGCGCGGTTCTCGGAGTTTCAGCCGGACGCGGCGACGGCGAAACGCTCGGGATTTGAAAAAGAAAAAAGGCGGAAAGAAAAACTGACAGAATCATAAAATTTTAATTGTTTTTTTTCTAGAAGCTTAACATAATTCGGGAAAAATGCAGATTAATCTTTCAAATCCGGACGGGCGATTTTTTGAATCCGAAAAAGTTTTCGTATTCAGTAAAATTTGCCGCCTGCCGAACGAATTACGTCGCGATTTTGCTTTTAATATATTAAAGCTCGCTAAATGAACCTTTTTTCATAGTGTTTTACGCCTTAATAAGTGGAAGTATTGAAAATTAAAAAATATTATTTTGAGCTGTCGAAGTTAAGCTTGAAAATGCAGATAAAGTAAGGAGCGTGAATATGAAATTTATCAAATTATTATTTTTAATCGCGGTTGCATTGAATACATTTTCGATTTATACGCCGGCGCAGCCGGACGACGAGACGATTCGCGTCGAAACGAATCTGGTGACGTTGAATATCGCCGTTACGGACAGCCGGGGAAATTACGTTAAAACCTTGCAGAGAAAAGATTTTCGGATTTTCGACAACAATCTTTCGCAGGACATCGACGAATTTTCGGCGGCGGAAGCGCCGGTTTCCTTCGGCATCGTTTACGATATGCACCCGACGACCGGCGAACGCTCGGCAAACGTTCTGGAATCGCTCAGAAAATTTACCGGAGAGCTGCCGCAGAAAGATAACTTTTTCGTGACGGTCTTTAACGAGCGAGGCAGCCTGACGACGGATTTCGTGCCGACCAACGAGCAGATTGAGACGTCCCTGAGCGACGCGAAACCGAACACGCCGAACTCGCTTTACGACGCGATATTTGCGGCTTCGAACAAAATCCGCGAAAGAAAAAATTCCAAACAGGTGCTGCTGGTGCTGACCGACGGCGAAGACCATTCGAGCCACCACAGCCTGAAAGAGCTGCGCCTTCATTTAAGGAGCGTGAACCTGCCGATTTACACCATCGCTTTTCACGACGAAACCAAGCGGCAATGGGGCTACACCGACATTCATCGCAACCAGGCGAGGCAGACGCTCGGCTTGACCGAAACCAACGAGCTGAATCAAGCCGCGCTCGCCGAACTAAGTAAAACGAGCGGCGGGCAGGCGTTTCAGCGCGAGATTCAAAGCCGCCTTTTTATCTACGCCATCTGTAAAAAAATCCAGTCGGAAGTCGAAAATCAATACGTTCTCGGTTTTTACGCCGACGGATTCGACGGCAAATGGCACAAGCTGAAAGTCCGCGTCGAAAACGGCGGCGTCAGCGGAAAGGACGGAAAACTCAGAGTTTCGAGCCGCAGAGGTTATCAAAGCCCGGCGAAGAAGTGAGATTGGTTAATACTGAATAAAAGGCACACGAATTTGTGAAAATTTTGTGGCGCAATCAATTATTTAATATATTAACCGCTGGAAAGATTACGCCCTTTAGATTGTTTGTCAAATATTTATTATTAAAAACTAAAACCGCAAGCGGCTTTAGTTTCAACAAAAAGGCGGCTTTACCCGAGCCGCTTTTTTTTATTTTGTAATTGAAACGCCGGAGAGAGATTCGCGCGGCGGATTATCTTTTGTTAAAAAGGCAAACCGCCCGAAGGATTGCAGGTCAGTTCGACGACCGCGTATTTCTTTTTTAATTCGTCCAGTTCTTTTTGCTGATTTTCCAGAATCTCCAGATAATCCTGCGGCGGATTTCCCCAGCAGCCCTGCAAATGGTAAAAACGAATTTCCCTGCCCGTCGCGCCGTCTATTAATTTTCCGGCTTTGCAGCCGGCGCTCATTTTATCCAGCCTTTGTTTGACCGATTCGCGCTCGATTTTATTGCCGGAAGCGGTTTCAATCTCTTTTGTCGAAACAATCGTGTCGAGCTTTACGTCCGGCGGCAGGCAATCGTAACCGCCGCCGCTGTTGCTGCCTCCGCTGCCGGAGGCAGACTGTTTATTCACCTGCTGCTTTGCTGCCTTGCGCTTCTTCACTTTGGATTTGCCCTGCGCCGAGAGCGTCTGCACGCCGAATCCGGCGACGGTTATCATTATAATAATTATTAAGTAAAAGTATTGTTTCATAGCTTCTCCGAATTTCCAAAATAAGTCCCGCCGCCGCAGCATTTGATGCAAAAAACGCGCCTGCGGCATTGAAATTTTCCTTTGGATGCTTTAGCATTAATCAGTTAACCGATGAGCCTTGACAAAATCTCCCTGAGATATTCTCTATAAATCACCCGCGAAAGACGAAAAGTCACGTTCTTTCACCGTCTCGCGTGTCCACAATTTCAGGAGCAGGGCGAATTTATTATTAAAAGTCTGAAGCAATTAAGAAAATAAAACAATTTTCCAAAAAAGATTGATTTTGGTTCGGTTTTGCTTTAGCATTTTTAAACTACACACTTGTCCCATAAATTTCGAGTTTGCAGACATTAAAGCCGCGCGCCGCCCGCGAATACAGTCATTCAAAAGCGAGTGTACGCATCTTTAAACCCCTGTGCTAGTTTTAGGAGAACGCATGAAAAAAATTTTTACCGTAAGGTTCTTTATTATCGCCCTTGTCGCTTTGGTCACCGTCGCGGCGGCTGGACTCTACCAGTTTAGCGCGGTCGCCAACTATTTCAACGACGACCCTGACATCCCTGATTTCGTGAAACAAGCGAAGTCTCAGATGAGCAAAGAAGAATACAGGCATCGCCGCGCCGAGCAGGTCGACCAGTATCGCGGCATGGCTGACGGAGACCGAGGCGAAAAACTCAGAATCCGCAGCCAGGAAATCGCGAAAATGGAGCAGCAGGTTGACGAGCTGCGCGCCAAACCCGCTTCGGCGCAGAGAGACTCGCTGCTCGCTGCCTGGGTTCCGATTGGTCCCGACCCGATTCCGAACGGACAGGTCAAAGCCGGACCTCAAACGCCCGTTTCCGGTCGAGTAACCGCCATTGACGTTCACCCGACGAACCCGAACCTCGCTTATGTCGGCACTGCTATGGGTGGTCTGTATCGCACGCTCGACGGCGGCTTGACCTGGACTCAGTTGATGCAGGACGCGCAGAGCTTGGCGATTGGCGCTGTCAGAATCGCCCCTTCGCAGCCCGAAACGGTTTACGTCGGCACCGGCGAACCGAATTTCTCGACCGACAGCTATTACGGCGTCGGCATCTATCGCATCGACAACGCCAGCACCACGGCGGTCAAAACCGGACCTATCGGCAACGCGAATTTCAACGCTCGCTCGATTTCCGAAATTCTGGTTCACCCGACCGACCCGGCGACGATTTTCGTTTCTTCGGCTTCAGCCTGCGCCTCGCTTAACTGCGGCGCGTCTCCGCCGGCGGTTGTGCCCGCGCAGAATCGCGGCGTCTGGCGCTCAAGCAATGCGACTTCCGCCAACCCGACTTTCGCGCAGCTTCCGTACCCGTTCGCCAACCAGAACCTGAGCGCGCGCGACATCGTAATCGACCCGCAGAATCCTAATCTTCTGGTGGTTTGGGTCGTCGCCAACGGCGGCGGCGTGCTTGTTTCCAACAACGCGATGAACGCCGACCCGGCGACTGTGTCCTTCGCCCAGCGCGTGACGGCTACCGGCACGGCGACCAGCGACGTTAATGGCGAATTGTCTATCTCGCGTCCGGCTGGCGCGCCTCAGCCTACGATTTATGTTGCAACCGGAGTTGCCGGCGGCACGGTACTTCGTTCGGACGACGGCGGACTCACTTTCCCGCTGCAGATTGACAACAATTTCTGTACGCCGCAGTGTTTCTACGACATCGCGGTTGAAGCTGATCCGGTTACACCGACCCGCGTTTATCTCGGCGGCGCACCGACTTTGACTATGGGTGTCTCAGTTACGGGCGGCACGGCTTTCGTTGAGTCCTCAGCGGGCGGAGCCGGTGTGCACGTCGATTCGCATGCAATAGCGGTCTCGCCTTCCAGTCCGAACGTCGTTTATTTCGGCAGCGACGGCGGCATCTATCGCAGTGATGATTTTGGCGCGACGCTGGTTCAGAGAAACACCGCCGGATTCCTGGCGACGCAGTTTATGGGCATCGACAATCACCCGACCGACCCGAACATTCTGATTGGCGGCACGCAGGACAACGGCACGAACCGCTTTACCACTGCTGCAGAGTGGATTCGCACGGACTTCGGCGACGGTGGCTACTCGGTGATTGACCAAAGCTCGACGGACAACGTCATCTACAACCAGTATCACACGTATTTCAACGCCAGCAACCTGACGGGCTACGCCTTTTCGAATAACGGCGCGGCGGCGGAAGGCACCTGGACGTTCCGCGGCTGTAACAGCCCGCCGACCGTTCGCAACAACATCACCTGCACGGCGGTGATTAACTTCTACGCGCCGCTCGAACGCGGACCGGGAACGCCGAACACGGTTTACTACGGTTCCGACCGTCTGTATCGCTCGGCTGACACGGGCGCGACGCACACGACCGAGAGCCAAACGTTCACGTCGCCTTTGAGCGCCATCGGCATCTCGCCGCAGAACGACGCGGTTCGCATTATCGGTTTGAACAACGGCGGCATCTTCGGCACGACCACCGGCGCGAATCCTTTGATTGACCTCGACCCGGCGAATGAAGTGCCCACGGCTTACGTGACGCGCGCCGTCATCAGCCCGAATGACCAGAACACGGCTTACGTGACGCTGGCGCGCTTTAATGCTCCGCAGGTTTACCGCACCAACAATCTGAGCAGCTTTGCCTCGGAAGGCTTGATTGCTCCGACCTGGTCGGCAATCAGCGGCGCGGCGACCGGCTTGCCGCTGGTTCCGGTCAACGCCTTTTTCATTGACCCGGCGAGCAACTTTCTCTATGCCGGCACGGACATCGGCGTTTACGTTTCGGTCAACGGCGGCTCCTTCTGGGCGCCGTTCGGAACCGGAATGCCGCGCATCGCCACTTTTGATTTAGAGGACTCGCCGGGCGGAATGCTCCGCGCAGCGACGCACGGGCAGGGAATCTACCAGGCTCCGCTGCTGGCGCCGAGCGCCGCTTCGGTCACGGTCGGCGGCAGAGTCATGGCTAACGGTCGCGGTCTGCCGAACGCCATCGTCACCTACGCGGGCGAAACCGGCGAACGCAAGAGCGCCATCACGAACGCCTTCGGCTATTACCGCTTCGAAGAAGTTCCGGCAGGACAAACTTACATCTTCAACGTCGTCTCCAAGCGCTATACCTTTGCGCCCAAGACCGTCACTGTTAGCGAAGAGTTGTCCGAAGTTAACTTTGAAGCCGAGTAAAACCAACCGTAAGAAACGATTGATTCGTTTCTGAATTGAAACGGAAAAGGCGCGAGTTTATTAAACTCGCGCCTTTTTTATGGTTAAAAATAAATGCCGGAGCAGCTCTGATGCCTGCCCGTTCCTTCCCTTTCACACGGTCGCTTTACTTTCAGCTTTCCGAGCCGCGAGCGGTTGTTTCATCCGATTCTTCGTCATTTAAAAGCGGCTCTACTCTGGCATAAGAGCCGATGCTTTCGATTGGCAGATTATCAATCTCGTCCGCTGCGGTATCAGTCGTTTCGCCTTCCGCGCCGGCTTTCGCTTCTTCATTTTCCCGGTTTTCTTCCTGGCTCATCCGTTTCTCCTCTCTATTTATCATTTGGTTTTAGTATCTAATCAGATAATAGTTTTCTTCATCAAAATTAAAAAGCGGCTGCGCGATAGTTCGCACACAGCCGCTCATTTATTCGGAAAACCAGGTTTTTATTGTCTTACCTGAATGTTTCCGGATTCGATTGTTTCAAGCGGAAAATCAGTCGGCGTATTAAACTGGCAAAGCTGCGGGTCGCCGGTCGTGGTCGGGTCATCGTCAAAAAAGAAAACGCGGCTGATTTTGTCTCTGTTTTTTCCGGGTTCGCCATTGTCCTGAACGGAAAAATAAACCGCGTCCACCAGATTGGGGTCATTGGTTCTTCGGGTCGTGCCGCCGAAAATAGCCACGTTTCCGACCACTTTCATACAGCTTATGTCGACCTTCAGTTGATAACCGTCCACGTGCAGATTCGCCTGACCGTTAACCGTGCCGCTGCTGTTGCGATGGGCGCTAAACGAAAATTGTCGCCGGCTGCCGTCGGGATTTATCAACGTGCCGTGCCCGCTTGCCGATTCCAGTTGACGCGCCAGAAGCGTCTGACTCGTAAAAAACAAACCTGTGATAACAAATATCGACAGGATGCTCAAAAAAATAACTTTTTTCACTTTTTTTTATCCTCCCTTTTTTCGTCTTTAGATTGTTTTAATGGGCTGTTAAATCCATTTCATCGTTTTGGGTTTCGCGTAAGAAAACCCGCCTTGAATTTGAAGCCGTTCCAAATTCCTGTATTCGCCAGAAATAAACAATGTAAACAAAACCGCGTCAAAAACAACGGCTTACATTGCCGGATATAATCCGCGCGCAGCTACCCGCCACATTGGTGTCGCAGCGTATCAGCTAACTTCTTAAACGAATGCTAATTTTATATAACATTTTTCAGTTATAGTCAAACTTTTGTTGGGCTAAATTATAAAAATAATAGCTTTACAGAATTATTTACAGCGGGGCGGAAGTTTGCCGGGATTGAAGCTTCGTGTTGAATTCGCCGCGCGGACTCCGCCGGAAGGAGAAAGATTATGCCTGATTTTAACTAGCCGGGAATTGATTTCTAAAAGCTTTGCGGGCGCTGTTTTGCCGTCCATCCCGACCGCTCAAACCAGCGCCCGCAATTTTTCAGTGAATTGAATTGGATTAACGAACGACTTCACTTACAAGCTGCCCGTTGATAATCGTCCCGGTGCAGTGCGTGGTGTATTCGAACGGGTCGCCGTCGTACATCGCCACGTCGCCGTCTTTGCCTTTTTCCAGCGAGCCGACGCGGTTTTCGATGCCTAAAATTCGGGCGGCGTCGATGGTCACGATTGCCAGCGCATCGCGTTGCGAAAGACCGTTGGCGGCGGCTATGCCCGCTTCAAATAAAACGACGCGCGTTTTCGGGACGTAGGTTTCGTAGCCGCTCTGGAGGGCGACCGGGATTCCGGCTTTTTTCAGTTTCGAGGCGGTTTCCATCGAGAGGCTTTCCAGTTCGCCGCCGGCGCGATACATGGTCGGGTGGATGATGACGGGAAAGCCCGAAGCCTTGATTTCGTTGACGACCAGATGAGCTTCGCTCGCGCCGTCGATGACGATGCGAATGTTGAATTCCCTGGCGATGCGCAGGGCTGTGACGATGTCCTGCGCGCGCTGCGCCGTGACGAGAAGCGGAATTTCGCGACGGGCGACGCGCGCCATCATCTCGGTTTTCAAATCACGCGGCTCGCCTTTGTAGTTTCCGGCTTTGATAAGCTCGGCGCGAAGCATCGCGGCTTGTTTGGCGCGCGTTCCGGGCGAGCGTCCCTGACCGGCGAGACCGGCGTCGCCGATGGTGACGGCAATCATCGCGGTCGGCGTAATTACCGCTTCGTCAACCGTTTTACCGAAGGTTTTGACAATCATCGTCTGACCGGAAACGAGCGCGGCGGGCGCGTGCCCGGTGTGCAGTGTGGTGACGCCGTAGCCGCGAACCCATTCGATAAGCTTTTCTTCCGGGTTGTAGGCGTCGAAGGCGCGCAAATCGGGCTGAACCGGGTTTGAGGCTTCAACCTGCATCTGGTCGTGCGGCTGGTTCAGGTAGCCTGCCAGACCGATGACCGAATGCGCGTCAATCAATCCGGGCGTGACGACCTTTGCCGAGACGGTTTTATAATTGCCCGGAATTCTGACCTGGCTTGCCGCGCCGACGGCTTCGATTTTGCCGTTTGCGCCGATTAAAACGACGCCGTTCGCCAGCGGCTCGCCCGCCATCGTCCAGACGGTTTCGCCTCTGACGGCAATCTGCGCAGGAACAGTAAGCGGTAAGCAGTAAGCGGTAAGCAGTAAGAAACTAATGCGGAGAAAATTTCCAAAGATTCCGTTATTTTGCATTTTGCATTTTGCGTTTTGCATTTTATTAATTTCCTCCTCCGAAAACGTCGCCGTCAAAGCAGTCGATGTGAAACGTGCGGTCGCCGGTCGCGCCGTAGCCGCCGGTCGCGATTAAATAATCTTTCGGGTCGGCGCGGTCGAAAACTTTTTTGCCGTCGACCCAGGTTTCCAGAACGTGCGTGTAGACGCTTAAAGGGTCGCCGGAAAGCACTATAAAATCGGCGTCCTTTCCGGTTTCGAGCGAGCCGATGCGTTTGTCCAAATCGAGCATCACCGCGCCCGCCATCGTCATTCCGTAGAGGGCTTTTTCGCGCGACATTCCGTTGCGCACGGCAAGCCCGGCTGAGCGCAGGAAAAGGCGCGAATCGGTTATGTAATCGTCAGTGTGAAATCCGGCTAATGCGCCGGCTTTTTCGAGCGCCGCGCCGTTGGTCATACTTACGTCAGCCGTTTCAAGTTTGCCGCCGGGAGCTTCGATCATAATAATGGAAGAAG
>DATHBC010000335.1:0-5728 GCA_035296345.1 Pyrinomonadaceae bacterium
CTTGCGCCAGGGCGGGCGCGTCGTTGACCCCGTCGCCCGCCATCGCCGTGATTTTTCCCCGCGCCTGCAATTCCTTTACTTTTTCCGCTTTCTGCTCGGGCAGAACATCCGCGAAAACTTTGTCGATGCCGAGTTTTCGCGCGACTGCCGAAGCGGTTACGGCGTTATCACCGGTCATCATCACGACTTCGATATTCTGCTTTTGCAGCTCGGCGACCGCCTCTCTCGCCGATTCTTTTATCGTGTCGGCGACGCCGATCAAACCGGATAGTTTTCCGTTAACAGCGACGAACATCGTCGTCTGTCCTTCCGCGCGAAGCTCGTCCGCCGGCAGGCTGCCGCTTGCCGTGTCGACGCCGTTTTCGCGCATCAATGCAGCGTTTCCGAGCAAGATTTCTCTGCCGCCGATTGTTCCCGAAACGCCCTTGCCGGTAATTGATTCGAAATTTTCCACCCGCGCGAATTCGATGCCCGCTGCTTCCGCGCCTTTAATGACGGCTTCCGCCAGCGGATGCTCGCTCGATTTTTCCAGGCTCGCGGCTAATGCCAGGACTTCGTTTTCTTTCACCTCGCCGGAGTTCAAGGCGACAACCGCCTGCAGTTTCGGCTTCCCTTCCGTTAAAGTTCCGGTTTTATCGACGACTATCGTATCGACTTTTTCCAGAATCTCCAGCGCTTCCGCCTTTTTCACCAGCACGCCGTGTCGAGCGCCCTGTCCCGTTCCGACCATTATCGACATCGGCGTCGCCAAGCCCAGGGCACACGGGCAGGCAATAATCAAGACCGAAACCGCCGCGACCAGCGCAGACGAAAAACCCGCGAAAACGAACCAGACAATAAAAGCGGCGATAGCCGCCAGAATCACCGCCGGCACGAAATAGCCCGAAACAACATCAACCAGCCTCTGAATCGGAGCGCGCGAGCGCTGGGCTTCGCCGACCATCCGGACGATTTGCGCCAGCAGAGTGTCGCCGCCGACCTTTTCGGCTCGCATTACAAAACCGCGCCTGCCGTTGATTGTTCCTCCGATGACCCTTTCGCCCGCCGTTTTCTCGACCGGAATCGACTCGCCCGTGACCATCGCTTCGTCGACGGTGGTCTCGCCTTCCAGAATAATGCCGTCGGTCGGAATTTTTTCGTTTGCCCTGACTCTTAATTTCGCGCCGATTTGCACGTCTCCGAGCGGGATTTCGCTTTCGGCTCCGTCTTCGAAAATGACGATTGCCGTCTCCGGCGCCAGCCCCAGCAGCTCTCGGATGGCGCTCGATGTCTGGCTGCGGGCGCGCAATTCCAGAATCTGCCCGAGCAGAACCAGCGTCGTAATCACCGCCGCGGCTTCAAAATAAGCCCCAATCAATCCGGTGTGTCCGTCTCGCATCGCAGCGGGAAAGATTCCCGGCAGAAATAACGCGCCGAGACTGAAAATATAAGCTGCGCCCGTGCCGACCGCAATCAGCGTAAACATATTCAGACTGGCGTTTTTTATCGAAGCCCAGCCTCTCTGAAAAAATGGAAATCCGCCCCAGAGGACGACCGGCGTTGCCAGTATAAACTGAATCCATACGGAAATCTGCGGCGAGACGATTTCGTGAAAACCGGGCAGCATCTCCGCCATCGCCAGCGCGAAAACCGGAACGGTCAGCACGGCGGAAATCCGGAACCGCCGCGACATATCCAAGTATTCGGGGTCGGGCGCTTCGTCCGAAGTAAAAATTTTCGGCTCCAGCGCCATTCCGCAAATCGGGCAGCTTCCCGGTCCGATCTGGACGATTTCCGGGTGCATCGGGCACGTGTATTCGACGCCCGCGGCTTCGGGCTGTGCTTTTTTCGTTTCTTCCGGAAAGACGCTCGGGTTCTGGCGAAATTTATTCAGACAGCCGTTTGAGCAGAAATAATAAGTCTTATCTTCAAAATCGTATTTTCCCGCAGCCGTTCCGGGCGCGACGCTCATTCCGCACACCGGGTCGATAAATTCGCCTTGCTGCGGCGGCTTTATTCCGCCTTGCCGGACGGTTATCTGCGCCTCTTTCCGTGGATGATGGTGTTGATGCGGATGCGGCTCCTCCGTCTTTTCCCCGCCGCTGCCCACGGTCTGCGCAATAAACTTTTCCAGACAGCTCTCTGCGCAAAAGTAATAAGTCTTTTCTCTATGGCGAAAGCTTCCGGCGGCTGTTTCGGGGTCGACGAACATTCCGCAAACGGGGTCGATTTCGATTTTCCCGCCTGCCGCCGCTCCCGGCTCCTGTCCGGTCGGCTTTACGCGGCTGATTTTCGTCATGGGCAGCGGTTTAGCCGTCACCGTCGCCTCAGTCGTCCCCGCCTGCAAAGTCTCGATTTCTTTTTTGTATTTCTCCAGACATCCTTTCGAACAGAAATAGACGATTTCGCCGTTATGCTCAAATTGTCCTGCCGCCGTTTCCGGCGAAACGGTCATCCCGCAAATCGGGTCGACAAATTTTTCTTCCCTTTCCGCTCCGCTCGACACAATGTGTAATTTGTCCCGGGTTTTCATGATTCTCCTTTGTCCTGCCTGAACCGGCTTTTCATTTCCTGTCTCAATGCCGCCGGTGCAATATTCTTTTCGCTTTAATTTATTTTTTCCCTAATTTTTGGCGGCTGATTTCGTGTCCGCCGCCGATATGCGCCGCCTCGATAAGCCCGCACACATGCCCTTCGGCTTCGCCGACTTCGTCCCATTCGGCGAGCGCCGCCGCCAAATCGTCGCGATACCGAATCATCTGCTCGATCTTTTCGTTCAATTCCTTCAAACGACCTCTGACAATTTCCCGGACATCTGCACAGGGATTTTCGCCTTCGCGCTTGTGTGCGACGAGCTGCTTGATTTCGTCGAGCGCAAAACCCAAAACCTGCGCCTGTTTGATAAATGCCAGCCGTTCCAGAACGCTCTCGTCATACAGTCGATAGCCGCTGTAAGTTCTTCCCGGTCGTTCGAGCAATCCGCTTTTCTCGTAAAATCTCAACGCCTCGATGCCGATGCCGCTCAGGCGCGAGACTTCTCCTATCTTTAATTGTTTACCGCTTCCTGCGCCGCCGACCTCTGTCTGCCCTTTGCCGTCGCTCTCCTGCATATAACTAAAAGCTCTTTTCATAAATCCGCTCACCTCTTCGAAATTTGTTCGGCGAATAACCGCAAAATCGTCGTTTATCCGTCCCCGCGGTTACTGTTTAAACGATTCAATCGAACCGTTAATTTGATTATAAACCCTGTAGTCAGATACAGAGTCAAGCCTTTTTTTTCAAAATAATTTTTCCGGGAAAGAAAAAACGACGGGAAATTAACCACGGGAAATTTTCGATTTCTTTTTTCCGGTATTTCTGAGGTTGAGCCTGTGCTTTTAGAGTCATTATCAGACGCGACAGTGTTCAAAAGCTAGCGGATTCTATATCAGAGCACTTTGAAAATCAGCATCATGCCCCGAACGCCTGTTGGAGCGGAAAGGCGTCACTTGCGCTCTGAGAGAATGCCGTAACTGTTTTTTACCGCTTCTCCGCCGCCTCTACTGTCGAGACGAAAATCAGCTGGCTGCCGCCTATCCGGCGTTTTCGCCTCCGGATAATAACCGGCTCGCTTTCAGCAAAATAATTCCCGCCGCGCAGAATCGGGAAGCTGCTAAAATTCTTTGCCTTTTGACACCTGACCGCTAAAAAGTTAAAATTTCCCTTTTGTTATTCTTGCCCGAATAATTATCTTTCTCTTTAAAGGAGTTTCTACATTTGAGCAACGCAAATTTTTTATTCACTTCCGAATCGGTCACCGAAGGTCATCCGGATAAAATCGCCGACCAGATTTCCGACGCCGTCCTGGACGCGATTCTGGAACAGGACGCGACCGGCAGAGTCGCCTGCGAAACTTTAGTGACCACCGGGCTTGCCGTCATCGCCGGTGAAATCACTACCAACGCCACCGTTAACTATAAAAAAATCGTCCGCGATACGATTAAAGACATCGGTTACGACAATGCCAGTTACGGCTATGACAGCAACACTCTGAGCGTGATGGACGCCGTCGGCACGCAATCGCCGGACATCGCGCAGGGCGTGGATACGGGCGGCGCGGGCGACCAGGGCTTGATGTTCGGTTTTGCCTGCAATGAAACGCCGGAACTGATGCCGCTCCCGATTCAACTGGCGCATAACCTGACGCGCAGATTATCGGAAGCCCGGCGCAGCGGCGAGCTTCCTTACCTGCGCCCCGACGGTAAATCGCAGGTCACCATTGAATATCGCGACGGGCAGCCGTTTCGCGTGGACGCCGTCGTTATCTCGACGCAGCACGCCGAAGAAGTGACCACCGAGCAGCTGCGAAAGGATATTCTGGAAAAAGTCATCAAAGCGACCGTCTCAGCCGACCTTCTGGATGAAAACACGAAATATCATATCAATCCGACGGGACGTTTCGTCATCGGCGGTCCGATGGGCGACGCCGGCTTGACCGGGCGCAAAATTATCGTCGATACGTACGGCGGCTACGCCCCGCACGGCGGCGGCGCTTTCTCGGGCAAAGACCCGACAAAAGTCGACCGCTCGGCGGCTTATATGGCGCGCTACATCGCCAAAAACATCGTCGCGGCGGGCTTGGCTGACAAATGCACGGTGCAGCTTGCCTACGCCATCGGCGTCGCCGAGCCGGTTTCGGTTCTGGTCGATACGCACGGCACGGCGGGAGCGGGCGTCGATGAAACCAGACTCGCCGAATTGGTTCGCGAAAATTTTGAGCTGACGCCGAAAGGCATTATCGAAACGCTCGATTTGCGCCGCCCGATTTACAAGGCGACCGCCAAGTTCGGTCATTTCGGACGCACCAACGACGAGTTCACATGGGAGAAAACCGATAAAGCCGAAACCTTGAGAACTCAAGCCGAAACGGTTGGCGCGGCAACCGGAAATTAATCAATGTTTGAGCGGTGAGCATTTGTTTTCCTAAAAAACGACTTGCCGCTCTTTTTCTATTTAAAAATCATTACAGGAAGAATTTATGGCTAAAGAAGGAATTTCGATGGAATACGATATAAAAGATATAAACCTAGCCCCGCAGGGCAAACAGAGAATCGAATGGGCTGACCGCGAGATGCCGGTTCTGCGTTTGATTCGCGAGCGTTTCGAGCAGGAAAAACCGCTCGAAGGCATCAAGCTCGTCGCCTGCGCGCACATTACGACCGAAACCGCCAACCTGGCGCGCACGCTGCAAGCGGGCGGAGCCGAAGCGATTCTGATTGCTTCAAACCCGCTCTCGACGCAGGACGACGTTGCCGCATCCTTGGTCGCCGACTGGGGCATCCCGGTTTTCGCCATCAAAGGCGAATCGACCGATACTTATATGCGTCATGTCCGTTCGGCTCTGGAAACCAATCCGAATATCATCATCGACGACGGCTCAGACGTCGTCGCGACGATGCTCAAGGAAAAGAAGGAGCTTTCCGAAAAAATAATCGGCACGACCGAAGAAACGACGACCGGCATCGTCCGCCTGAAAGCGATGCAGAAAGCGGGCGTTTTGAACTTCCCTTCCATCGCCGTGAACGACGCGCAGACCAAGCACTTTTTTGATAACCGCTACGGCACCGGGCAATCGACGCTCGACGGCATCATCCGCGCCACCAACATTCTGCTCGCCGGAAAAAATTTCGTCGTCGTCGGCTACGGCTGGTGCGGCAAAGGCTGCGCGATGCGCGCCCGCGGCATGGGCGCGAACGTCGTCGTCACCGAA
>DATHBC010000336.1:0-4252 GCA_035296345.1 Pyrinomonadaceae bacterium
GATGGCGAAAGACGATTTGTTTTTCAAATCCTTCGGCGAGCCGCACCCGCGTTTCGGCACGCCGCACCGGGCGACAATCGTTCAAATCGTTCTCGGCTCGATTCTGATTCTGTCGGGCAGCTTCGAGCAGATTCTCTCCTATTTTTTCTTTGTCGTCGTCCTGTTCATCGCTTTGGTCGTGGCGGGACTTTTCAAAATTCACCGGCGCGAGTTCGGCGGCTACAAAACGACTTTTTATCCGCTGACGCCGCTTTTTTTTCTGGGCGTCACGCTGCTGGTTCTGCTGCTGATTGCGCTGCGCAACCCGCTGCAAAGTTTTCTGGGCGCAATGGTTGTTTTGCTCGGAATTCCTGTTTACTATTTGATTTTCAGTAAAAATAAAAAAGTGGAAATCTGAAATCGAAATTACGCTATGGCTTGGATAAAAACGATAAAATTTGAAGAAGCGGGCGAAAATCTGCGGGAAATTTTAATGAAAACGCGGATGAATTACCCGCGGGAATATGCGACGCCGGTCGAGAAGGCAAGCTCCGTCAATGAATCAATCGTCGATTCGCACACGCTGATTCCCGATGCGCTCTATCACGCTTTTTCGACCTTCAGCGCGCTGATGTCGCCGGATTTGCCCTTGACGCGTCGCCAGCACGAAATGATTGCGACAATGGTTTCGGCGACGAACGATTGTTTCTACTGACTGGAATCTCACGCGGAGTTTCTGCGTCGGGTGACTTTGGATGACGATTTAATCGCGGCTCTGCGCCGGGATTACAGAACTGCTCCGATAACGGAAGCCGAAATGGTGATGTGCGATTACGTCGTGCAATTGACGAAAGACGCCGTCAAAATTACGCCGCGGCATCACGAACGCCTGCGCGCCGCCGGCTTTGACGACCAAGCGATTTTGCAGATTACCTTAATTGCTTCGTGGTTTAATTACATCAACCGCGTCGCCGATGCTCTCGGCGTCGGCAGAGATTGAGGGAATGTTTGTCAGCGGCAGAGACCGGGACGTAAAAGTTGACGAAGCGAAGCTCGACAAAGCCGTCAACAAATACGGCGTCGGCTCGTTTCTAAACGTCAGCGACCAGGCGCTTACCGTCGATAAATGGCGCGAGCTTATCGGCAGAATTCAGGACGCGTCGATGAAGACGCGGCTGAAAATTCCGAACCTTTACGGGATAGACTCGATTCACGGCGCAAACTACGTGCAGGGCGCGACGCTTTTCCCGCAGGAAATCGGCATGGCGGCGACGTGGAATCCGGCTCTGATGCGCCGCGCGGCGGAAATTACGGCGATGGAAACGCGCGCCGCGGCGATTCCGTGGAGCTTTTCGCCGGTTCTCGACACCGGTCGGCAGCCGCTCTGGGCGCGTTTCTGGGAGACTTTCGGCGAAGACCCTTATCTGGCGAAAGTAATGGGCGTCGCTTTCGTGCGCGGGCTGGAGGGCAACGACATTTCGGACGAAAGGCACGTCGCCCCATCGCTCAAACACTATATAGGCTACAGCTTGCCCTTGACCGGCAGAGACAGACCGCCCGCGTGGATTCCCGAAAATTACCTGCGCGAGTGAAGCGAAAGACGCCGACGTCGTCGTCCTGTGCCTCGGCGAAGGCTCATACACGAAAACGCCGGGAAACATCAGAGACGGCTTTCGGCAACGTCGCCAACAAGCCGCAGTTCGAGTTTGGAACGGGTTTGAGTTACATGACTTTCGCTTACGGCAATCTGCGGCTGAGCCAGACTTCGATTCCGATGAACGGCACGGTCACCGTCAGTTTCGACGTGAGAAATACCGGCGCGAGAGCCGGAAAGGAAACGGCGATTCTTTACCTGCGCGACGAGGTGGCGAGCCTTTCGCCGGCGGGAAAAAGAGTCAAACGCTTTGCCAAAGTTCAACTGGAGCCGGGACAAAGCAAAACTTTGACGTTCACTTTAAATCGCGAAGATTTTTCGTTCATCGGCGCGGACAACAAACCGACGGTCGAGCCGGGCGATTTTACGGTGATGGTCCGCAGTCAGAGCGCGAAATTTACGCTTCGATAACACGCAAGTTTTAGTTTCGGAACAAGCGCAGACCGGCAACCGAAAGTTAGACGATTAATTTTCGCTTCGTTTGTTCCGAAACTAAATGCCCGAAATTTTTCTCCCGGACGAGCGATGAAAAAAGCAATTTATTTTCTCTTGATTTTGCTGTGCGGCGTCCAGATTTTTAACGCGCAAAGTCCGGCGCACCGCAGAGCCGCGCGGATTGGTCCGGGAATGAATTTAACGTATCTCGACAACTGGTGGCTCGGCACGAAAGAGAAGAAATATTCGGATTTCGCCCGCGCGGCTGACGCGGCGAAGCGCGAGAAAATGTTTGCCGACATCGCCCGAAACGGATTCAAAACCGTTCGCATTCCGGTCAGTTTCGGCGCGTGGGCAAATTACGAAAAACCTTTTCGCTGGACGCATCGGGAAAATTTAAAACACGTGGATTCGTTCGTTAGCCGGGTGCTGAAAAACAATCTGAACGCGATTATCGATTTGCATCACGTCGAATTCGACGGCAAAGTCGAAGGCGCGGCGACGACCGAGCGCGTTGTCTGGCTCTGGCGGGAAATCGCGACGCGCTACAAAAACACCGACCCGGAGCGTGTTTTTTTCGAGCTGCGCAACGAGCCGCACGACATCGACGCCGCCGTCTGGCGCGCGCAGGCGGAAGCGATTATCGAAGCCGTCCGGCAGATTGCGCCGAATCACACTTTAATCGTCGGCTTTCACGACTGGAATTCGCGCGCGGCGCGGATGGAATCGAAGCCGTTTGCGGACGCGAACATTATCTACACTTTTCATTATTATCACCCGTTTCTTTTCACGCACCAGGGCGCGACGTGGTCGAGCGAAGGTTTGGGGGAATCGAAAAATATTCCGTTTCCCGCGCACAGGGAAATGAAATTGACCGTTCCGGAGACGGCGAAAGGAAAATGGACGGAAAGTCTGTTTAATAATTACCTGCGCGAGGCAAATGCCGAACAGATTTTCAAGGAACTGAAAGAGGCGAAAGACTGGTCGGAAAAAACAAAGTCCCGATTTTTCTCGGCGAATTCGGCTCTTTCGGCAAATACGCCGCGCCAGCCGACCGCTGTCGCCACGCCGAGGCGGTTTATTCCGCGCTGGGAAAATTGGGCATTCCGAACGCCTGGTGGGAATGGAATCAGGGGTTTAATATGTTCGAGCCGGGCAGCACGTCGAAAATTTCCGCTTGCATGAGAAAGGCGATTGATTTGTTCGGCGCGAGAAAGTAGGCGAAAATTTATTTATGAACAAAATTTTATTTAAGTTTATGAACGAAAGTTTATTTAAGCTATTTGTCCTATCGGCTATTTTTTGCGCCGCTTTTCCGGCGGCATTATCACAGACGAATGACGTTTCCGATTTAGCGATGGTGCGGAGAAATCTAATGCCCGTGCCGGCGAGCGTAATCTGGCGCGAAGGCAGATTGCCCGTGACGAAATCGTTTACCGTCGCCGTCAAAGGTCAGACGGACGAGCGTTTGAGAAAATACATTTTCCGCGTGATGCGGCGGCTCGAAGGTCGCACGGTTTTGGAGCTGCCGCGCGAGCTGTTCAATAACACGGACGGCGCGCAGCTTTTGATTGAAACGAGCTCGACCGGAAACCCGATTCCGCGCCTCGGCGACGACGAATCTTATAATCTCGAAATCTCCGCCAATCAGGCGAAAATAACCGCGCCGACGACCGTCGGAGCGATGCGCGGGCTGGAAACTTTTCTCCAGTTGCTCGAAGGCGACCGCGACGGTTTTTATTTTCCGGCGGTTTCAATCAGCGACCGCCCTCGTTTTCCGTGGCGCGGTTTGATGATTGATTCGGCGCGGCATTTTCAGCCGATGGAAGTTTTAAAGCGAAATCTGGACGCGATGGCGGCGGTGAAATTAAACGTCCTGCACTGGCATCTGACGGAAGACCAGGGCTTTCGCGTCGAAAGCAAAAAATTTCCCGAACTGCACCTGATGGGCTCGGACGGCGATT
Source organism: Pyrinomonadaceae bacterium (assembly GCA_035296345.1). GTDB lineage: Bacteria > Acidobacteriota > Blastocatellia > Pyrinomonadales > Pyrinomonadaceae > JALZHR01. Next base: position 4,033 of record DATHBC010000336.1, read on the forward strand.
TTTACACGCAGGAGCAAATCCGCGAGATTATCCAATACGCCGCCGACCGCGGAATCCGCGTGATGCCGGAATTCGATATGCCCGGACACGCGACGAGCTGGCTCGTCTCTCACCCGGAAATCGGCAGCGCGCCCGGACCGTATAAAATCGAGCGCCGACCGGGAATTTTCGACCCGACGATGGACCCGACCAACGAGAAAACCTACAAATTGCTCGAAGC
>DATHBC010000337.1:0-5739 GCA_035296345.1 Pyrinomonadaceae bacterium
GCGAAAAAAAAGACGAAACGGCGCTGGTTTCGATTCGCCTGCTGCCGGAATTTCAGAATCGAGGCATCGGCACGAAATTAATAAAAGACGTTCTCGCCGCCTCGATTGCGAAAAATAAACCCGTCCGCCTGCAAGTCTTGAAAATAAATCCCGCCCGCAATTTATATGAAAGGCTCGGCTTTGAAATTTCGGGCGAAACCGGGACGCATTTTCTGATGAGATTTCCGGCGGGAAAGATTTAGCGGTCGAAAGCCTCGGAAAAATCTTGCTTTTATCTTCACAAAGAATTATAAAAACAGAGTCGTACAATGCTCAACCCCCGTTTTCCGATAAGTTTATCTTGTTGAAAAGGAGTTTTTCCATGAAAAGGATATTTAATTTATTCGCTCCGGCTGTTTTCTTCGGCGTTTTATGCCTGGCGACCGCAGTCGTCAGAGCTGAAATAAGCTTTACCGCGACGCTCAGCGGCGCGCAGGAAGTTCCGCCGACGACCTCGTCCGCCAAAGGTTTCGGCATCGTCACCTTGAACGACGCCGAAACGCAGATACGGTTTTCGCTCACGTTTTCCGGTTTGGGCAGCAACCAGACGGCTTCGCACATTCACGGACCGGCGGCGATTGGCGCAAACGCTCCGGTGCTTTTTAATATCGGCTCGACGGGCGCGACCGGCGGAACGTTTACCGCGCTGACGCAAGATGTTACGCCCGCGCAGGCGCAGCAGCTCAAAAACGGGCTCTGGTATTTCAACGTTCATTCAAGCAGCTTTCCGAACGGCGAGATTCGCGGTCAGATTTTGCCCGCTTCGCCGTTTATCGCCAATTTAAGCGGCTTGCAGGAAGTTCCGTCGAATAATTCAGCCGGGACGGGAATCGGCAAGGTTTTCCTGAACGCGACCGAAGACCAGATGGTCGCGTCGCTTAACTTTAGCAATCTCGGCAGCAGCCAGACGGCGTCGCATATCCACGGCTCGTCGCTGCCGGGCGCAAACTCGCCGGTGCTGTTCAATATCGGCTCGCAGGGCGCGACATCCGGCAGCTTTCCGGATTTATTTTTCGCGGTCACGCCGCAGCAGGTCGCCAATCTGAAAGCCGGTTTGTTTTATTTCAACGTTCATTCGGCGGCGCTGCCCGGCGGCGAAATTCGCGGGCAAATCAAGCCGGCGAACAAACCGCTGGATTTTGACGGCGACAGCCGTTCGGAACTGGCTCTGTATAACGGCAGCAGCTGGATTTTGATAAGCAGCATTAACCGTGTCGTCACGTCTACTCGCTGGGGAACGCTGAATGATGTTCTCGCGCCCGGTGATTTTGATTTGGACGGCAAGATTGATTTAAACGTCTGGCGAAACGGCACGTTTTACACGCTGCGCAGCTCTGATAATTCGTTTTTCGCGCTGCAATTCGGGACGGCGGGCGACGACCCGCGCGCCTGCGCCGATTACGACGGCGACGGCAAGGCTGATTACGCCGTCTATCGCCCGGGAGCCAGCACCGCTTCGCAAAGCTTTTATTATATACAGGGCAGCCTGCGCGGATTTATGGGCGGGCAGTTCGGTCTGGGCGGCGATTCGTCGATGCTTGCCGATTGGGACGGCGACCGCATCAGCGACGTCACGGTCTATCGCCAGAGCACGGGAACTTTTTACGGCGTGCGCAGCACGAATCAGAGTCTTTACGCGCAGCAGTGGGGCGATTTCACACGCGACAGGGTAATGACCGGCGACATCGACGGCGACGGCAAATCCGACCCGATTGTTTTCCGCCGAACAGGCGCGGAAGCCGGATGGTGGTATGCGCTCGGCAGCGGCTCGCAGGCGTTCGTCGCCGCAAAATTCGGCATCGGCACGGATACGCCGGTTCCGGCTGATTTCGACGGCGACAACAGGACGGATTTAGCCGTCTATCGCCAGGCGCAGGGCGCGGCGTGGTATATCTCCGGCTCGACCGGCGCGTTTTTCGAATATTTTTCGCCGGGCGGCGCGGCGATACATACATATCAGGTTCGCTAAATTCGGAAAAATGCGGACGGGAGAAGCGGCGGGTCGAAAGGCTCGCCGCTTTTTTTGGGGATTTTTTTATATTTTCCGCTATAATTGTTGCTATTGCTGCGGTTGGTCGCAGGCAAAAAAGCGGGGAAGGGAATTAATGGACGAGGTTTACACTTATCTTTACGACGCCAGGGGAAACGACAAGGAAATAACATTTACCGGCGTCGAATCCATCGAATTAAAAGAAAGCCACCTGCTCTGGGTCAACATTCTCAGGCGCGACGAGCAGCTCATCAAGCGCGTGACCGGTCGGCTGGGGCTGGAAAACGTTCCCATTAAAGCGATTATGAACCTGACCGAGCGCCCGACGCTCGATAACTTTCCGAATTATTACCGCTTTTCCATCAGCTCAATCGAGCAATCGAAAAGCGGGTATTTAAGAAGAATTCCGATTTGCTACCTGGTCGGAAAAAATTTCGTCCTGACGATTCACGACGGCGATATTGATTATTTTCTGGAATTTCGCGACCGCGAAAAAGGCGAAACGCAATTCGGCGACCTCGACGCCGAAAGCTTTGTGGCGACGCTTCTGGATTTGCACATCGTCACGTATTTTCGCGCGCTGGAAAAAATCGAAGACGCGGTCGACAAGCTCGACGTCGATATTTTGCGGAAAGATTTGCGCGACGAGGATTTTCTGAAAGAAACCGTGCGGCTGAAAAGCGACGTCGCCAAGCTGCGCCGGTGGCTTTTGCCGCACCGCGACGTGCTCTACGCGCTGACCCGCTCGGATTTTTCGCCCGTCGCCGAGTCCGATTCGACAAATGATTTTCACCGCCTGACGCAGCATTTTGAAAACGCCGTCGACGCGGTCGAAACCTCGCGCGACACGGTTCTGAGCCTGTTCGATTTATACGCGACGCGCTCGGCGCATAAAATGAACATATTTATTAAAAGATTGACTTTCGTCACGCTGATAGTCGGTACGCTGGGCGCGGTCGCCGGCGTCTGGGGAATGAATTTCGAGGTCGAATATTTTAAAACGGCGGAACGGGGATTTTGGCTGACCATCGGCGGAATGGGCACGTTTACCGTGATTATGACGATTCTGGCAAAGTGGTTCAGGTGGCTTTAGGCGGCGGCGAATTGTCGGTTACAATAAAGCTCACACGGAGAAAAAAATGACCGAAGCGAAAAATCTCTGGGGCGGACGGTTTACGGAAAAGCCGGACGAAACTTTTGCGGAGTTTAACAATTCCTTCCGCTTTGACCGGCGTCTTTTCGCCGCCGACATTCGCGGCGGCGCGGCGCACGCCGAAGCCCTGTTTCACGCCGGAGTTCTGACGCGGCTCGAAGCCGAAAAAATCAAAAACGGTTTGTGGACGATTCTCAAACGCGCCGATTACGACCGCAATTATTTTAATGATTCAAACGCGGCGGAAGACGTGCATTCGTTTATCGAATCGAGGCTGGTTCAATTAATCGGCGACACGGGCAGAAAACTCCACACCGGCAGAAGCCGCAACGACCAGGTGTCGACCGCCTTTCGCCTCTGGCTGCGCGAGGAAATCATCGAAATATCGCGTATCGCGCGCGAGCTGCAAAGAGCTTTGATTGACGCGGCGGAAAGGCAGAAACAAGCGGTCTTGCCCGGCTACACGCATTTGCAGCGCGCCCAGCCCGTGCTCTGGGCGCATTGGTGTCTCGCTTATTTTGAAATGCTCGACCGCGACCGCGAGCGTCTGGACGAGACTTGGCGGCGCGTCAACATTCTGCCGCTCGGCTCGGCGGCGCTCGCCGGAACGAGCTACGAAATCGACCGCGAAGCCGTCGCCAGAGAACTCGGTTTCGAAGGCGTCACGGCAAACAGTCTGGACGCCGTCAGCGACCGCGATTTCTGCGTCGAATTCGTCGGCGCGTGCGCGCTGATAATGGTTCACCTGTCGCGGCTCGCCGAAGATTTGATTCTTTACGCTTCGACCGAATTTCGGTTTATCGAGCTTTCCGACGCCGTTTCGACCGGTTCGAGCCTGATGCCGCAAAAGAAAAACCCGGACGCGCTGGAATTGATTCGCGGCAAAGCCGGGCGCATCTTCGGTCATCAAGCCGCGCTCCTGACGATGCTCAAAGGCTTGCCGCTCGCCTACAACAAAGATTTGCAGGAAGACAAGGAAGCCGTTTTCGATACGGTCGACAATGTCAAAATGTGTCTGAAAGTCGCCCGCATCGTGCTCGAAAACCTGCGGGTCAACGAGGAAAAAACGCGCGCCGCAGCGACGGAAGGCTATCTGAACGCGACCGAACTGGCTGATTATCTGGTGCAGAAAGACGTTCCTTTCCGCACGGCGCACGATTTGACGGGAAAAATCGTGCTTTACGCCATCAGCGTCGGCAAGGAGTTAAACGATTTGTCGCTCGCCGAGATGCAGAAATTCACCGCCTTCATCGAAAAAGACGTTTTCCACGCTCTCGGTCTCGAACGAACCTTAAACAGCAAATCACAAATCGGCGGAACCGCGCCCGAAAGAGTTTTCGAAGCGCTGGAAAAAGCCAAACGTGAAATCGAACTGGAAGAGTAATCGTCTGCGCGCCTCAAAGATAAACTAAACGGCGGCGGCAATTTCCTTATCCCGCGCCGCGCCAAAATAAGGCTTGTAAACTAGTAACAATTAAGTTCTCTTTACGAGTGATTTTAAATATTTCCTTTTCAATAATTACCTGTGAACTCGCCCGGCGGAAAGGCTTTCCTGCCGCCTTAGTGCATTTTGAAAGCTCCGCCGCGCGGTTCAGGCTGCAAATCGGGGCGCGCCGAATCCTGTAAGACTTCGTGCATTTCAAGCACGTTCGGCTTGAAATAAGCTTCTTTCGGAAGCGTGCCCGACTGGGCGTGACCTTTAATAAATGCCTCGGAACGAACCCCGTTCATAAAATCCTCGCGGCTGTTCCAGACGGTAAAAACGACGTACGGGTCGCCGTCATTGACCGGACGCAGAACCTGATTGGAAACGAATCCGGTCATTTGGTCAACCAGTTTTGCGCGTGTCCGAAAGACTTTTTCAAACGCCTCGGCGTATTCCGGGCTGACATATATGCGATTTGCGACAGTTATCATTTTTGTCCTCTTTTTTATTTCGATTTGGGGTATTTACTGCGCTCCGCCCGCTGCTCTTTGGTCCACTTCGGCTTCTTTTTGCCGTCTATCAATTTCTTTTTGGGCTTAGCCGTTTTCGCCTCGAATTTCGGGCGCGCATTCGTCTTTTTCTGCCCGCCCGGTTTTTCATATTGCTTGTATGGATTTTCCCGTTCATCCGGTTTTTTTCGCCGGAGAGGTTTGTCGCCGCCGGATTTGTCGGCGTAATCATGGCGGGCGTTTTCAAAAGTTTTTCGAGGCTTTTCAAAACCGTCGCGCTCGCGCTCGAAGCTTTTGCGCGGTTTTTCGAAAGGTTTGCGCGTATTTTCCGAAGCGTCGCCCGAATCAGCCACCCTCACGTTGGCTTTTTGACTGCGGATGCGGCTCATATGCATTTGTTCGAGCACCTGCCCGGTAAATTCCGAAGGCACGTCGACCAGCGTAAAACGGTCGTAAATGTCGATTGCTCCGATGGCTTTTCCCGGCACGTTGCCTTCGTTGGCAATCGCGCCGACGATATCCGACGGGCTAATTGATTTGTTGTGTCCGACATCGACGTATAATCTGACCATTCCTTCGTCATTATAGCCGGGTTTTTCATTGCGCTGGAAACGCGGCTCGT
>DATHBC010000338.1:0-2696 GCA_035296345.1 Pyrinomonadaceae bacterium
CCGAGCCGCGTGTCCTGCGCCAGATAAACTTTGCCCATGCCGCCCGCGCCGAGCGGCTTGATAATTTTGTAATGCGCGAGCTTTTCGCCCGCCGCGATAAATTTTTCCTTTTGATTACTTTGCCTGCCGCTGCTGCCGAGGATAACGTCCGCGACTTCGGCGATTGCCGGGCGCTCCATAAAGCTCTTCGAGGCTTCGCTAAACGAAAGAAGCGATTCCACTTCGCGGCGCAGCTCGGCGTCGCCCTTGCAGTTTTCATCCAGAAACGAGGCTCTTTTCTCTGGCGGATATTCCAGCGCGGACTCATATAACTCTTTTATTTTCTGCCATCTCTCGACTTTCATCGCGTTTGACCAGGGGAAATTACCCGATAATGCGAAGCTCTTTCACCGGTTGATAGTGTGCGCTTTTTTTAGGATTTGCTGACGACAATTTACGACCCGTTTTAGAATTTGTCGGCATTATAGCACTGGTTCGCGGATTTGCAGCCGGAAAGTTTCAGCCGCCGCCGGCAAAATTCGAGCGGCGATTTCCGGTCGCGTGAAACCTTTATCCTTCAGCGGGCGTAAAATCGTCGTAACCTTGTCGTTACAGGCGTCGGCTTGGTAAACTATCAGGCGTCATATTCATTCTAAAAAGGAGTAAAAATTTATGAAGCGTAAAAGTATTCTGTTTGTTCTGGCTCTGGCTCTGTTCGCGGCGTTGGGAAACGTCGGCAGCACCCGCGATTTCGCCGTCGGCGCGGTTCTGGAAGATTTTAAATTGACCGACATTAACGGTGCGGAGCAGTCGCTCGGCAAATTGAAAGGCGAAAAGGGAACGATTCTGGTTTTTCTTTCGGCACAGTGTCCGGTCGTTAAAAGCTACAACGCGCGTGTCTCGGCTATCGCCAAAAGCTACAAGGCAAAAGGCATTAACGTCGTCGGCATCAACTCGAACGCGACCGAATCGCTCGAATGGGTGAAATCGCACGCGACGGAAAACTACGATTTTCCGATGCTGATTGACAAGGGCAACGTCATTGCCGATAAACTGGGCGCAAACGTGACGCCGGAAGTTTATTTCCTTGACGAAAACAATAAGCTGCTCTACAAAGGCGCGATTGACAACGACCGTTCGGGCAACAACCCGACGAACCTTTATTTGCAGGACGCGGTCGATGCCAGGCTCGCTGGCAAAGCGATTGCCAAAACCTCCGCAAATGCTTTCGGCTGCTCGATTAAACGCGCCGCCGCGACGAAAAACTAAACGAATATGAAAACCTCCGTTTGGGCGAAAGCGAAAATCGCGATGCTTTTCTTTGGGCTGATTTTCGTTTTCGCCCAAATTTTTTCCGTTGAGCTTCAGGCGCAAAAACGCCGCAAAACTCCCGCCGCGCGAGGAGCCGCGAAAAAGAAGCTTCCGGCTAGGAAACGCGCTGCGGCGGCGCAATTAAATCTGCCGAAAGTCACGCAGATCGACACGCTCGCGCTCGGAAATCTTTTAAAACGCGGGGGCGAAAACCCGAAGCCTCTGCTCATCAATTTCTGGGCGACGTGGTGCGAACCGTGCCGCGAGGAATTTCCCGATTTGGTGAAAATCGACGCGGATTATAAAGGAAAAATCGATTTTATAACCATCTCGCTCGATTATCTTTCGGAAATCAACGGCGACGTGCCGAAATTTCTGGCGCAGATGAAAGCCGAAATGCCCGCTTATCTTTTGAAAACCGAAAACGAAAGCGAAGCGATTGCGCTGGTTTCGAGAGAATGGCAGGGCGGCTTGCCGTTCACGATTTTGTTCGACGCGAGCGGAAAAGAAGTTTATACGCGGCAGGGAAAAATCAAACTCGAAACCGTCCGCGCCGAAATTGACAAGATGGTCGTTCCAATCGTCGAAAATAAGAATAATGCGAAAATTTCTTTTGGAACATACGACTTAAACGCAGCGTCGGATAAAATTTTTTTCAACCGAAAACCAATCGACGACTTCGCCGCGAAACTAAAAGACGCGATTTCAAAAAATGAGCTAAACATCGACGCGCCTTTCGTTGTCGAAGTCGTCGCCGAACTTGATGAAAGCGGAAGACTGACGAAGCCCGTCACAACGGTAAAAGCGGGAAGCGACGAAAAAATGAGCCGCTTCGCCAGTGAATTTATTCTGGCTGTGAGCGATTCGCAAATACTTAAACCCCTGCGCGAGTTCGGCAGTCGTCAAATCCGCTTTATGCTGGCGCAGGACGAAAATGATTTAAAAGCAATTATTCAGGGCGACACGGATTCGGAGAATCGAGCCGCAATGCTCGCCAGCGGTTTAAATATGATGCTGAAACTTTCCAAACAGAAGGACGGTTCGGACGAAGCGTTTTTATCGAGCAAAACACAAGCGAGCCGCGCCGGCAAAAGCTTCGTCATCAATTTTTCGATGTCTCACAACGAAAAAAATCAGCTAATTGAACGAAATCTGAAAAACCGTCGGGAAAAGTAAAAAACAGCCGAAATTTTTCGTAAAAACTCACGCCCGTTTTATAGTTTTCCTGTCAAATGCGTGATACAATGTTTCACTCCTGCAATACGAATCCAAACTTGAAAAGGTGAAAAATTATGTTCCGCAAAATCGAAGATTTCCAGAAGGCTTGGGCTTACGAAGCCGAATCGACCGTTAAACTTTTTAATTATCTGACCGACGAATCGCTGAACCGGAAAGTAACCGACGAC
>DATHBC010000339.1:0-2133 GCA_035296345.1 Pyrinomonadaceae bacterium
GCTACAAAGTAACGAACTAAAGAAAATCTGAATTTGAACCGGCTTGTTTATTTATGCAACAACGCCATTACGAATTATCAATTACGAATTACGAATTAAGGAGTTGCGAATTACGGAATTACGAATTACGAATGAGAAGAATTTTCCTTCATTCGTAATTCGTAATTCGTAATTCGTAATTAAACTTTACGGCTCAGCCGTAAAGTTCAGATTCGTCACGTTGTCCGTCACGCTTATCGTCTGCGGCTGGAACTGGTATTGCTTCGAGACGACCGTCGCCGTATAGGTCTGATTCGTCGGAACATTGTCGAAGCGGAAATAGCCGAAGCCGTTGGTTCTGGCATACCGCGTGTTGTTCATCGAATCGGTCAAAACGACGATGGCATTCGGAACCGCCGCGCCGCCGGACGTAGTGACCCGACCGCCGACCGAGGCGCTGGACAGATTGTTGACGACGGTCAGCGAATAGTTGACCGAGAAAAGATTAACTCCGTAGGTCATAGTGAAGTTGAAGGTTCCCGACTCGGTCGGCGTCCCGTTGAGCGACGCGCCGTTCGGACCGTTGGCGGTAACGATTCCCGGCGGCTGCGCGCCGCTCGTCCGCACGAAAGGATTGCCGCTCGGCAGATTCGGAATAAGCGTAAAGTTATATTCCTGTTGCAGAAAAGCGTTCGGCAGTACGGCGACGTAACTGTTGTTGACTTCGTAAGCGCCGATGTCGACGCTGCCGACGCGCGCCGCGCCGCGCTCGTCGGTCGTCAGCGCGACGGGCGTATTTCCGGTCGCGCAGGTCATATCAATCACGCAGTTGTTCCCGGCGTTGACGGCTGGCGAAGCGTCATAAAGCGCGTGCGTCAGCCGGCGCGGCAGGTCGCTGCCGTAATAGCCGAGAGGTCCGAGCAGCGGGTCGACGTTCTGCTGGTCGGACGCGACCCAGCCCGTGCTCGTGCCGACGGTGCGGATAATATTATTGCCCTGCGAGCTTATCGCGCCCGTCACGTCCGGCGACGCGCTGCCCGTATTGTTGGCGAAAATCGAGTTGCGGACGTTGGCGTTAAGGGTCGAGGTCGATTTGTGCAAGCCGCCCGAGCCGCCGCCCGAAGCGGTGTTGTTGGCAACCGTCACGTTGTTCATCGCAAAGCCCGTGCCGTTGTAATAAATCGCGCCGCCGTCGCCGCCCGCCGCGTTGTTGCCCGAAAACGTCACGTTCGACATCGTCAGCATTCCGTTTGCCTGAATGCCGCCGCCGCCCGTTAAGGTCGAATTACAGGTGTTGTTGTTGACGGTCGTGTTAATCAGGTGCAGCGTCGAGGTCGAAAAATTCTGCATCGCGCCGCCCGCGCCGGTCGCCGTGTTGTTGGCGATGACGGAATTGCGGATGGTCATAATCGAGCCGCCTCCGGCGTTGTTCAGCCCGCCGCCGTTTGCCGCCGAGTTGCCCTCGATAACCAGCGATTCGAGCGTCAGAAATCCGTCGTTATTGTAAACCGCGCCGGCGCGCCCGCTCTGCACGGTGCTGGCTCCGTTGCCGCCGGTCAGACGCATGCCCGAGATAGTTGTCGTCGCGTCCACGTTGTTGGTGAAGATGCGGCTCTGATTATTGCCGCTGACCGTCAGGCGATTCGCGCCCGGACCCGTAACGGTCAGCGTGCCGTTGTTGTTAATCTGCAAATCCGTGCCCGACAGGGTAATGGTTTGCGGCGCGGCGGAAAACATCGGCGCAAACATAATAACGTCGTTGTCGGTGGTCGCGTTTGCCGCCGCAATCGCCTCGCGCAGCGAGCAATCCGCCGTATCGCACGCGCCGTCATTCGTGTCGGCGGTCTTCGTCACCGTATAAGTCGCCGCGCTCGCCGCCAGCGCGAAACACAGGATAAACCAAAAGCTCAAGAAAATTCTTCTAGCGAATCTCATCAAAATGCCTCCTCTACTTTTGAATGAAAAAATTGCTGCTTGCCGACGATTGTAAACGCGAACTTTAAAGTAAGCAATATTTCCAAAGAAAATGTAGAGACGCGCCCGCGCGGCTGCCCCGAAAAACACCTACGCAGCAGCCGGTTGCGCGCAAATCTTCGCCTGCCGCGCGAGTGCGGAATTTCAGCGCGCTTCGGAATCTGACAGGCGCGGCAAAAC
>DATHBC010000340.1:0-8521 GCA_035296345.1 Pyrinomonadaceae bacterium
CCGATTTCTTCGCTCGTTGGTTCGCGTCCGAGTTCCTGAACAAGCGCGCGCGAAGTGCGAATCAGCTTGTTGATCGTTTCGATCATATGAACCGGAATGCGAATCGTTCTCGCTTGGTCGGCGATGGCGCGCGTGATTGCCTGTCGAATCCACCACGTCGCATAAGTCGAAAACTTGTAGCCGCGCCGCCACTCGAATTTATCAACCGCTTTCATCAAACCGATGTTGCCTTCCTGAATCAAATCCAGAAACTGCAAACCGCGATTGGTGTATTTTTTCGCAATCGAAACGACCAGACGCAGGTTAGCCTCGACCAGCTCGCGCTTTGCCTGATTCGTCTGCGATTCGCCGACTAAAATCGACTGCAAAGAGCGTTTTACTTCGACGGGCGAAATGTGATACTTGTTTTCGAGTTCCAGCAGCCGGGCGCGCGAGTCGGCGATTTTCTGCGTCAACTGTTTTTTGTCCGCGGGCGAAACTTTGCCTTCCAGCTTGTCTTCCGACCTCGCGATGTCGCGCTCCGCTTTTTTGATTTCGTCGGCGACTTTCTGAATCGCCTTAATCAGACGCTGTTTGGCGCGCTCGGTCAGATTCAGATTTTTAACTTCCTGCGCGATTTCCAGACGCAGGCGCGCGACGTGCCGGCGCAGGTGAATCAGTTTTTTAGTGGATTTGCCTTTGGCTTTTTTCTGCTCTTCGCGAAACTGCGCCAGAACCTTTAAAGCTTCCTCATAATTGACGCGGACGTTTTCGATACCTTCAATCGTCCAGCGCAGATATTCGTCCGCTTTGTCTTCCTCGCCCGTCAGCTCGGCTTGCTCGGAAAACGTGACGATTTCGCGAATGCTCAATCTGCCGCGCGAAAGCTCCGCGCCGAGATGCACCAGCTGCTCGACGGCGATAGGCGAGCGCGAAATCGCTTTCTGCGTTTTGATTTGCCCGCGCTCGATGCGTTTGGCGATAGTGACTTCGCCCTCGCGCGTCAGCAGCGGCACGACGCCCATTTCGCGCAGGTAAAGGCGAACCGGGTCGTTGGTTTTGTCCAGCGTGCCCGCCGAAAGGTCTAAATCGAGGTCTTCCTCGTCAAGCCCGTCAACGTCGTCGATGGCGAGGCTGGCAGCTTGTTCGAGCAAAGCCGAATCGGAATCGGAAATCGAGATTCCCGTTCCTTCGAGCTTTTGCAGAACGTCCTCGATGTCTTCGGGCGAAACCATCGAATCGGGCATTTCGCGATTCAAATCGTCGTAGCTTAAAAAGTTTTTCTTATCTCTGCCGAGTTCCAGCAGCCTGTCCATTAAATCGTCTTTTTCGTCGTATTCGTTCATTTTGTTTAATAAAAATTTGTAATAAGAGCTTGGATTAACAATCAGCCAAATACGTTGTTCATTAATTCAAGCTTTGCCGCAGGAGAATTTACAGGGATAAGCAGGCTTGGCGGCTGGATGAACCAGGGATTTGAAAGATAACTTATATTTATCCCTGTTTATCCTGTTATCGCTGTAAATTTCTTTCTCAAAAATCTCGGCGGTTAATATTCCGCGCCGGTTTCGTGCATATTCGCTTTTTCCAGCTCGTGTTTCAGCCGCGCCAAATCGATTTGCTCTCTGACAAGCTGGTCACGCAGCGCGAAGTCGCCCGTTTGTTCGGCGTTGACGAGTTCCTGGCTTATCTCTAAAATCCGATTTGCGATTGCCATGCCTCGCAGGGCAAACACGCATTTTTCGGCTTCGGCTAAAATCTCGTCAATCGCTTCGTCGGGCTCGCGCGGCGGCTCCGACATTAACAGAATCGGCAGAATATCTTCCGCCTGCGCGTCTTCGGAAACCAATTCGGTCAAATTTTCCGCCGTAAATTCCTTGCCGTCCCGCTGTATTGTCAAAAGAGCGCGAAACACGGCGCTGGTCGCCAGCGCCTCAAAATCCGTCTCTTCAAGCTGCGGCAAAATTATCGAGCGCAGCTCCGCGTCGTGAATAATAAATTCCAGAAGATGCTGTTCGGCGACGGTCAGACGCGCGCGCGAATGCCGGGAAACGGTGCGGCGAATATCCGCGGCGTCGACGTCGCCGCCGGTAGTTGCCGCCAGCTTGACCGTTCTCCACAAATCGCGCTTCAAAACCGCGTCTTCGACCCGCAAAAAATTCATTGCCTGGTCAAACGAATCGCGTTTTTGAATCGGATTGCGAACAGCCGAAATAACGGGCAGCACGTCCTCGATTGCGTCGGCTTTTTGCTTCGGCAATGCGAGATTGCGCTCCCGCGTCGCGTTTTCCAGAACGAATTGAAGATAGGGGAAAGCGTTTTTATATTGATTTCTGTATGCCTGAATACCGTTGGCGCGGATAAAATCGTCAGGGTCTTGCCCACTTGGTAAAACCAGGACATCAATCTCCAGATTTTCAGCCAACAACGTTTCGATAGCACGTCTCGCCGCTTTCACGCCAGCACTATCTCCATCATAGTTCACAACTATTTTACGCGCAAACCGCCCCAGAAGTTTCGCCTGTTGCGGTGTGAAAGCCGTGCCGAGACTGGCTGCGCAAATCCTGACGCCGGCTTGATGGAGCGCAATCAAATCCAAATATCCTTCAACCAGGATAGAAGACTTTTTTCGCCGTATTTCTTCCTTATTCTGAAACAGCCCGTAGAGATGTTCGCCCTTGATATAAGCCGGAGTTTCGGGCGAGTTCAGATATTTCGGCTCGCCTTTATCCAGAATCCTCGCGCCGAAAGCGACGGGCTTGCCCTCGACGTTCAGAACCGGAAACATCAAGCGCCCGCGAAAACGGTCGTAAACGCGCTTTTTTTCTTCGTTGACGCTGACCAAACCGCTCTGCTCGATAAGTTTCTCGTCCGCGCCTTTCGATTTCAAATGCGACATCAGCGCGTCCCAGCTATCGGGCGCGTAACCGATGCGAAAAGTCCGGCGCGTTTCGTCCGGGATGCCGCGTTTTTCCAGATATTCGCGCGCTTGTTTTCCGACGTTTTCCCCCAGGTGATGCTCCCAGAATTCGAGCGCGAATTGATTCAGTTCGATAACGGCGTCGGCGATTTTCTTTTCGGCTTCCTTTTTCTTTTTGACGAATTCGAATTTCTTGTCGTCGACCGGCGCGGGCAAAGGAACGCCCGACACTTCGGCGACTTTTTTTATCGCTTCCGGAAACGAAAGTCCTTCGATTTCCATGACGAAACTAAAGGCATTGCCGCCTTTTCCGCAGCCGAAGCATTTGTAGAAACCTTTCGCCGGGTTGACGGAAAACGAGGGCGTTTTTTCCTGGTGGAAAGGGCAGCAGCCCATCCAGTTCGCGCCTTTTTTCTTGAGCGGCGCATACGGTTCGATAATCCGCACGAGGTCGGCGCGCTGGCGGAGTTCTTCGATGAAATTTTCGGGATAGCGCATTAATCTTCAATCAAAAAGGAGTTTACCAGTTAAATGAGCCGATTTGAGTTTTGACTTTCAGACCTGATTTTATTTTCGGGCAGATTATTTTGTTGAAGTCGTCGCCAAAACATTGGTCGTTTTCGTTTTCATCGATGCTTCTGGCAATTATCCCGACGGCAGTTGCGTCATTGACCTGTGTGATTTCAAGATTCTGCTCAATTTCGGGAACGTCGAAATGCAAGCCTTTTTTAACGCCTTTATTCCTGCCGGCGTTGATTGTAACAGTGTAGGAAGCGGCATTTTCTTCAACGGCTCGTTTGCCGACGGCGATAATTTTAGCTTCAATCGGCAGGCGCTGGAATTTTTTATATTTTTCGGGAAATTCGGGCAAGCCCGCATACGGCTTTTCAAAATCGCCCTGCACCCAATGATTTATCCATTTATGATAATTTTCATTTTCCGGGTCATCGGGATTGACGAAGATTCCGACCGCTTTTTCCGCAAAAGCCGGAAGCGCGGATTCCTCGACTAAAAAACGATGCTCGCCCCATTTTACTTTGATGTATTTAGCCGCGGCGTGTCTGCGCGGAGAATTTTCCGCGTATTCGGGCGAAAGCTGTATAAAATCCGGCGTATTTATAATTTTGCCGTAATTTATAGAACGAAGTTCGGGCAGACAGGTATAAATGTGAAAACTTAGAAAGCCGACGTCGTTTCGCCATCGAAACTGCGAGAAACCGACCGTCTCTTCGTATCCGACCGTATAAATTCCTTCCCATTCGTCGGCAAATTGTGCGTTTTTCAACAAATCGAGCTTCTCTCTGAATTTTACGATGTCTTCTTTCGAGTATCGTTCATAGAGATGATAAAGACGCGAATCGGGAAATATTTTATAATCTTTCCACAACCAATTTTCGGTCGGCTGCGTTTCCTCCGGGCTTTGCCCGGAACAAATATGAACGAAGGCAAATAGAATCAGTAAAGCGAGAGAGATTTTTCGCGGTTTCATAGTTTTTCCCCGGGCAGTTTTGTCCTGAGACGTATTATAACGCAAACCGCGAATTTAGCTTAATAATTTACGTTTTTCGCCGAAACTTTATCTTCCGCAAAGAAAACCTTTTTTACGGCGCGAATCGTGTTCGAGTGAATCTCGACCGTGTCGTTTATGTCCAGCGCGTAGCCGCCGCTCATCGTCGTGACAATCGGAACTTCGCGCTCGCGGGCAAATTCGAGAACCATCTCGTCGCGCCGGCGCAAGCCGTCTCTGGTCAGTTTCAAACGTCCGAGCTTGTCTCGCTCAAACGGGTCTGCGCCGCCGAGATAGAAAACGATGTCCGGGTCGTGCAGAAAAACGCGCGGCAAAGCTTCCGACAGGATTTCGAGAAATTCGGCGTCCGCAGTTCCGTCCGGCAGTTCGAGGTCGAGCGTCGATTGTTCTTTGTGCAGCGGGTAATTTTTCGCGCCGTGCATCGAAAACGTGAAAACGCTTTTGTCGTTTTGGAAGATAAACGCCGTTCCGTTGCCCTGATGCACGTCGCAGTCGACGATTAAAAACTTTTCAGCCAGTTTTTCTCGCTGCAAAACCCGGACGGCGACGGCGACGTCGTTTAAAACGCAGAAGCCTTCGCCGCGGTCGGGAAAAGCGTGATGAGTTCCGCCCGCGAGATTTGACGCAGCCATGTTTGCTAAAGCGTGTCGCGCCGCATTGATAGTGCCGGAAGTCGCCAGGAAAGAACGGCGGACGAGCGATTTCGACCAGGGCAAGCCGAGACGGCGGATTTCCTTTGCCGTCAACTCGCCCTTAATCAAACGCGAGACGTAATCTTCCGTGTGAACGAGCAGAACGTCTTCGACCGCGGCGGGCTCAGGCTCGCAGATTTCCGAAGGCTGAAGCGTGCCTTCAGCGAGCAATCTGTCTCTGACCAGCTCGAATTTTTTAATCGGAAAAACGTGACCTTCACCGATGTCGGCGTAATAATACGGCGAATAAAAAATGCGGTAACTGCTCATTTAATAGAAATAGTAAATGAACGAATTTGAAATCTGAAATCTGAAATTTGAAATTTATAAGGGAAGGTGGTGCGGCTCGTGTTCGGGAAACACGAGCCGCGAAATTGGCGGAAGGGCAAACTGTTGGCAGCGCGGAGCAGATAGGCAAAAGGCAGTTGTTTTACGGGCAGGTAGTGTGCTGACGAATTAAACACTCCGCAAGCTTAATTCGCCGGCACGGAAACTTTCTCATTATTTACGACGAGAACTTTTTCATTCGGTCGACTCATTCCCAGACGGCGCGCCTCGCGCTCAATCATGGTTTTGTCGGTCTTAATCTGTTGAATCTCTTCTTCGAGAGTCGAGTTTTCGGTTGTCAATTGGTTAACTTCCGTGTTCAAAATCTGATGCTGGTCGACTTCCGCGTGCAGTTCGCTGTAGGCGCGCAGGTTGACGGTTAAACAAATCATCGAGCTTAAGACAACCACGATGGTAAAGCCGAGCCACGAATTGGCTTTCTCGCGTTTGACGGTCTGCCGGCGGACGCGCGCGCGTGAATTTTTCGACGGAATAAACACCGCGTTTGAATTATCCCAATAAGTAGTTGCGACCTTGCTCAAGCAGCACCTCCAAATCACCCTGAGTATTAGCTTCGGCGTAGATACGGACGAGCGGTTCAGTTCCCGAAGGACGCATCAGCATCCAGCTTCCGTCCGCGAAAATAAATTTCACGCCGTCCATCCGATTTATCTTTTCAATCGGGCGCTCGCCGATTGCGCTCGGCTCCTGCGCCAGTTTTTCTTTCAGCTTTTGGGCAATTTCGGGAGTTAATTTCACTCCGATTCTGCCCGATTCCAGCCGTCCGACTCTTTCAAATATTTCGTTTAACTGTTCGGTTAAACTCTTTTGTCTGACCGTCACCGCTTCGACCGCTAAAAGGCAGGCTAAAATTCCGTCCTTTTCCGGATAGTGACCTCTGATTGAAAGACCCGCGGATTCTTCACCGCCCAAAATAATCTCGTCTTTATTTATCAATTCGCCGATGTATTTAAAGCCGACCGGCGTTTCGTAAACCGGAAGATTCCGGCTGGCGGCGACTCTGTCAACCAGATGCGACGTCGCGACGCTGCGGGCGATGCCCAGATTCCAGCCGCGCGATTCCGCCAGATAATCGAATAAAATTGCAATGAGCTGGTTCGGCTCGATAAATGCGCCGTCCGAGTCGAGAACGCCGAATCTGTCTCCGTCGCCGTCGGTCGCGACGCCGAGCAAACAACCGTTTTTCAAAACCGTCTCGCGAAGCTCGTCCAGGTGGCTCTCGCCCGGTTCGGGAGAGCGTCCGCCGAAGGTCACGTCGCGCCAGTCGTGAAGCGTTTCGACCTCTAAGCCATTGTCGCGTAAAATCTTATCCAGATAGCCGCGACCCGTTCCCCAGAGCGCGTCAAAAGCAAATTTGCCTTTGCCCGCCGCGATTTGGTCAAAGCGAATTTTAGTTTTCAAATCGTCCAGATAAGCCGGACGCGCATCGTATCTTTCAATCGTTCCGCCGTCTCGGTCTGTTGCCTGCGGCGTGTTTTGGATGATTTCTTCAATTCGTTTCGTGATTTCCGGCAGAGCGGGCGCGCCGTCTGCGGTCGAAAACTTGATGCCCTGATATTCGGGCGGATTATGCGATGCCGTGAAATTTATTCCGCCTGCCGCTTTCTCTCTGCGAATGGCGTGGGAGATGGTCGGCGTCGGGGTCGGATTTTCACAGAGCAGAACTCGAAAACCTTTTTGTCCGGCAATTTCTGCGGCGACGCCGGTGAATTTTTCGCCCATAAAGCGCGAATCGTGTCCGACAATCAATGTCTGCTGCTGCGCGTCGCCAGACGTTTCTTTCAAATACTGGCAGATTGCTTCCGTTACTTTCCTGACATTCGCAAAGGTAAATTCATCGGCTATGATTGCCCTCCATCCTGATGTCCCGAAGCGAATGGTCATAATTTTACTTGTGAAAGTATTCTTATCTGCTTCCCTTTTTGATTTATTTCCTTGTACTGCTATTATACGGACTGTTTGAACCCTGGAATTTTATCTAGCATTTCCTTGAAGGTGAAACAAAATTTAGCATAATAAAAAACTCTTTGTAAAGAAATTTCTTGAGAGATTAAATCGTTTGCTTTCAACAATTTGGTAAAAACCCTTCAAGTAAACGTTAAGCTGACTGCTTAAAGATGAACAAAAGGTGAACGAAAATCCGCAAATAAGGCAAGCCTCGTATTTACCTAGATAATACGTATTAATAATTAAATAAGAAGTTTTCCACATCTGTGTAAAAGTTAAGCAAAAGTTTAAATCGCAACGGCTTCGTCTAAAAGCGGGAATAAAATTTCACTCCGTTTTGTGTCAAAAGGTTCAAAAAGGTGGTTTGGTTTTAGTTTTGTATCAATGTGCTACAAATGCGGAAGGTTTTATTTAATTGTCCAAAGCGCGTAACCTATTCATTACGAACGGGTTGCTTAAATAACTCAAGTGGCATAATTATTGCTGTGAGTATCAGATAGTTAAGCTGCTCCCTTGCGCTCACTCTAAATAACTTAATTGAAAGCAATTTATATTTGATTAGGTCGGAACTATCTTTAATTGCAAACGACGAGCAAAAGCGAGCAGCGAATAAGATTTTTATACAAAAGTTTTCTTTCGGAGAGAAAAGAGAAATAATATGAGACCTATTAAACACGTCGAAAAAGGATTAACCGTCGTTGCAGGCGGGATTTTTAATGCTATTCGCGCCGTCAATCAATACAAACCGAATCCGTCATTTACACCGAAATGGTCGGACAAACCAATGTTAAAATCGTGGCAGAAATCAAAACCGACGCTCGGCTTTCCGCGCACGACCGACAGCCTCTGCCCGAACTGTGTCATTGAGGCACGCGAGGAAATCTTAAGCGGCAAACGCGAGGTTTCCACGCTCGTCAACGAAAAGGTCGGCGAAATCAAAGCGCAGATTATCGAGCGCGACGGGCAAATCTGGATGATTAAAGATTGCCCGACTCACGGGCATTTTGAAGACTTGATGGCGATTGATTCCAAGTTTTTAAAACACATCGAAGCCAATTTTCCGGGGCGCGACATCGCCTCGCATAACGACGAAAAACTTCACAATCA